>CAZTWH010000012.1:0-10073 GCA_964617575.1 uncultured Dehalococcoidia bacterium | reverse complement strand
AGCTATTACAAGATAGCCTGTGTTCCTCGCAACAACCCCCTCCACCCCCGTCTTCACAAGGGGGGGTTCGGGTTTTATAAGGGGAACAGCCTGCCTCTGCATGTTGGAGCCCATAAGAGCCCTGTTGGCATCGTTGTGCTCGAGGAAGGGTATGAGGGAGGCTGTTATGCTGAAAACCTGCTTGGGGGATACATCCACAAAGTCCACCCTCTCGGAGGACTCGAGGGAGGGTCTCCCTCCCTTCCTCGCCTCAACAACCTTCTCCTCAAACTGACCCTTCTCGTCAAGCTTGATGTTAGCCTGCGCTATTATGTACTTCTCCTCCTCATCCGCGGGGAGATATACAACCTCATCGGATACGAAGGGCTTCACCTTTATATCCCTCCCAAGCCCCTTTATCTTCTCCCATTTCTCCCTCGTTATAACCTCCCCGTAATCTATGAGAACCTCGCCATCTATCTCTATCCTCTCCCTTATCTCCCTCCCTATAAGATCCTCCGAACTCGACGGAACCTCCCTCTTAACCTTCCTGTAAGGAGTCTCAAGAAATCCGAGTTCACTAACGCGGGCGTATGTGGCAAGGCTCGTTATAAGACCTATGTTGGGACCCTCGGGCGTCTCAACAGGGCATATCCTTCCGTAATGGGAGTGATGAACATCCCTAACCTCAAACCCAGCCCTCTCCCGGGAGAGACCTCCGGGACCCATCGCCGAAAGCCTCCTCTTGTGGGTTAGCTCCGAAAGAGGATTCGTCTTGTCCATAAATTGAGATAGCTGGGATGTCCCGAAGAACTCCTTTATAGAGGCTGTTATGGGACGGTTGTTTATAAGGGAGGTTATCGTCGCATCCTTCGTGTCAACAAGGCTCATCCTGTCCTTTATGTTCTTCTCAAGCCTTAAAAATCCAGCCCTTAGGTGATTCTGAAGAAGTTCGCCTACAGGTCTAACCCTCCTGTTGCCAAGATGGTCTATATCATCGGGCTCCTCAACACCCCTGTTTACCCTTATCATGTGCCTTATAAACTCTATAAGGTCAGCCCTCGTTAAAATCCTCGTGTCAGGGGAGACATCAACACCAAGCCTCTTGTTGAGCTTGTACCTCCCAACCTTACCAAGGTCATACCTTCTCTTATCAAACAGGAGGGACCTCATATAACTTCTCGCGTTCTCTATATTGTTGAGCTCACCGGGTCTCCCCTTATCAAGCATGAGCCTTATAGCTTTCTCCCAATTCGTCCTCGTATCGCTTATCTTCTCCTTTAAATCCCTCTCCTTATCTATCGTTGACCTTATGCATTTAAGCTCAGGGTCGTCATCCTTAAACTTCCTCAGAACATCCTCCTCCGAAACGCCGCAGAACTCAAAACAGGGATAAAGAGAGGCCTTAAGAAGAATGGTCGCGGGAATCTTGTACCTCCTGTCAACCTTCACATATATAACATCCCTCGAGGTCATGTCAAACTCAAGCCAGGCGCCTCTCATGGGTATCAGCTTCCCGGAACATAGCTCCCTCCCGCTCGATGGGTCCTCCTCAAGGGTGAAGTAAGCCCCGGGAGACCTCATAAGCTGGGAAACAACACACCTCTCAGCACCATTTATTATGAAGCTCCCCCTCTCCGTCATTATCGGGAATTCTCCCATGAAAACTTCCTGCTCCAGAACTTCCCCCGTCTCCTTCTTTATAAGCTTGAAACGAGCCCTGAGACCACGAGCATACATGAGCCCCTTCTTCTTAGCCTCATCCTCAGTGCAGCGGGGTTTGTCCTCAAACCTGTACCCCAGAAACTTTATCTCAAACCTCGTCCCCGTATAATCTTTGAGACCCTCAGAATTGGGGTCATCAGGGTCACCAAATATCTCTATAAATAGCTCCCTTAACCCCTCCTCCAAAAACCACTCGTAAGACTTTTTCTGTATCTCGAGAAGATCAGGTATAGGATAAACCTCCCTTATCTTCCCGTAATTCTTGGTATAATAAGTCTTCATACCCGCACACCTCCTCTACGGGGTAAAATCGGGGAAAGAAAAATAGGACCCATACGCAAAAACTAATAATACCACCTCATCAGGGTTTTGTCAACACTCCCCCAAAAATTTATTATATAAAATTGGAGGGGATTTTGCCTGTTCTGGGGAAACATTTTCTTCTGGATCTCAAGGATTGTGATGAGAGGCTCATAGATGAGCTCGAGCACCTGAGAAATGTCCTCATCTCGGCTTCAAAGAAGATGGGGGGGGATATACTCAAGGAGAATTTCTTCCGTTTTGAGCCGCAGGGGGTAAGCGGTATGGTTTTGAGCACGGGATCCCACATATCCATCCATACATGGCCGGAGTATAAATACGCAGCCGTGGATATATTCACCCACACGGAATCCCCTGAGGAGGAGGAGGCTATAAAGGATATAATAAAAGGTCTTTCTTCAAAATCACCTTCCATCGTAGAACTTAAAAGGGGGACATGATGGAGAAGCTCTTTTCAGCAGTCTGGTATATAGAGCCAATAACAAAGGATTTCTACCAGCAGATGACTATAAACCGAATCATATACTCGGGGAGAACAAAATACCAGGAGGTTCAGATAATAGATACGCCAACCTTCGGAAGATGCCTCATCCTCGACGGAAGACTCCAGTCATCAGAGCTCGATGAATTTGTATACCACGAAGCCCTCGTCCACCCCGCTATGATAACCCACCCGAACCCGGAAAAGGTCCTCATCCTAGGAGGGGGGGAGGGGGCAACCCTCAGGGAGGTCCTCTCCCATAAAACGGTGAAAGAAGGAGTAATGATAGATATAGACGAGGAGCTCGTAAACCTCTGTAAAAAATACCTCCCGAAAATGGGCAAAAAAGCCCTCCGGGATGAAAGGGCAAGGGTCATCTTCGAGGACGGCTTAAAGTTCGTAAAAGAAACGAATGAGAAGTTCGATGTGATAATAATGGACCTTCCAGAACCCCTCGAGGGAACACCCGCAGAGCCCCTCTATAAAAAGGATTTCTTCGAAATTTTAAATTCAAAGCTCACAGATGACGGCATCCTATCATCCCAGATAGGAACAACATGCATAGGAGCATACGACCTCTTCACAACCCTCACAAATACGGTTAAAAAAGCCTTCCCAATAGCAAGACCATACGAGGCAAATATACCATCCTTCGGCGGAAGCTGGGGCTTCATAATAGCCTCAAAAAAATACGACCCCTTGAGGATCCCCGAAAGGGAAATAATAAAAAGAATAAGGGAAAGAGGACTGAAAACACGCTTCTACGACCATAAAACCCATAAAGCCATCCTAACCCTCCCCAAATTCCTGAGAAACGCCATAAGAAGAGAAAAAAGAACCCTCTAAAACCCCACCACACCACCCGCGACACTAAACCCTTGACAATCTTTTAGAACATATGTTCTACTCCCTAATGGAGGTGGGTTAGTGAATTGGGTGAAGGTTTTTATGGAGATGTTCTTGGTGAAGGTGAGAGGGAGGAATATGAGAGGGCTAGGGGTATTGGTGGCATTGATGATGAGGTTGCTGTTCTTCGTGTTAAGCTTAAGGAGATACTTGAGAAGGGGGACATAGGTTTATTTATGAAGGGTTTTGAGCTTCTCGTAAAGGCTATGGGTGTTAAATACAGGATTTCGAGGGCATCCAGGGAGAGCCTTTCTGATGCGATGGCTCGTGTTTTGAGGGAGATAGGGGGAAGTTTATTCCCGGAGGGTTTTGGTGGGGGATGAGATTTTGAAGGAGGAGATAAAGAGGGTATTTGGGAGGAGGGCTCCTGAGCCAGCTTGTTCTTATGGATTTTTCATAAAGGAGAGGGTTTCGTTTCTCGAGTCCTCTATTAAGGAGATAAAGGGCAGGGTTAATTTCCTGATATTCGCTGTTATTTCGGCTATTTTAGTTGAGATTATTTTGAGGCTGGGGGGGTTATGAAGCTCTGGGGATATCAGGCTGAGGTTGGGAGGGCTATAGTTGAGAGTGTTCTCTCGAGGGATGGGAGGGTTATAACTGTTGAGATCGCGAGGCAGGGGGGGAAGAATGAGATATCCGCTCATATAGAGCTTCTCCTTCTTGTTCTCTTCTCCCCTTATGGTGGGAATATAATAAAGGCTTCCCCATCCTTTGACCCTCAGGGTCTTATAAGTGTGAGGAGGCTTGAGGACAGGCTTTGTGAATATGGTTTTTCCGGTTTTTACAGGAGGGGGAGGAATTTTATAGGTCTGGGGGATGCTCGGGTTTACTTCCTCTCCGCTGACAGGGATTCAAAGGTTATGGGCATGACCGCGGATATACTTCTTGAAGTTGACGAGGCTCAGGATGTTATAAAGGAGAAGTTCTGGAGAGAATTCAGACCGATGGGTGCTTCGAGGAACGCCACATGTGTTCTTTACGGAACGCCCTGGGATGGGGATTCCCTTCTTGAGGAGGTAAAGGAGATGAATATAAAGCTCGAGAGGAAGGATGGGATAAGGAGGCATTTCTCCTACTCATGGGAGGAGGTTTCCAAGTTCAATCCCGCTTACAGGAGGTATGTTGAGGCTGAGAGGGAGAGGCTTGGGGAGGAGCATCCTTTATTTAAAACCCAGTACTGTCTTGAGCCTGTGAGGAGCGGGAAGCTTTTTTCCGAAAGGGCTCTTCTTCTCATGGAGGGGGATTTTGGGAGGCTCTCCTCTCCCCTGGGCGGTGTTTATATCGGAGGTCTTGATGTCGCCGGTGAGGGATATTCGAGGACCGTTCTCACGATAGGGGAGCTTGATTTCTCCGACGCCTCCCCTGTTTATCGGGAGCCTTCCATAAGGGTTGTTGAGCATGTGTCCTGGGAGGGGGTTCCGGTATCCGAGCTTGTGCCCGAGCTCTGCGAGGTTATAAAGCTCTGGGGGCTTAAGAGGGTATGTGTTGATTCGACGGGCATCGGCGAGGGTGTTTACAGCATGCTTAGGAGGGCTCTCGGGAGGGTTATAAAGCCCTTCAAATTCACCCAGAGGTCCAAATCCGAGCTCGGCTTCAAACTCCTCTCCGCCGTAAATTCGGGCAGGCTAAAGGTTTACAGGGATGAAAGCTCATATGATTTAAGGAATTTCTGGGAGGAGGTTAGGAGGGCTCGTTCTGTTTACAAGCCGGGGAGGGTTATGGATTTCGGTGTTTTTGATGGCAGGGATGATTATGTTATGAGCCTTGCCCTTCTTGTTGAGGCTTCGGAGTTTAAGGAGAGGGTAGCAGAAGGGAGGGGTAGAGATGGACTGGGAGCTCTGGGAGTTCAGGGACGAAGGGTGTGACCTTTATCCTTCCTGCCTCTCCTGTCCCCTTCCGAGGTGCAAGTTCGATGAGGGGGTTAAGAGGACTAAGACGAAGCTCAGGGCTATGAAGGTCAGGAGGATGAGGGATGAGGGGATGAGCACGAAGGAGATAGCGAAGGCTCTCGGCGTTTCCCAGAGGACAGTTCAGAGGCTTTTAAGGAGGATCGAATGACGATACCGGAGCTTATAAGCACTATGGATATAGACAGGCTTATGAGGTACAGGGAGAATCTCGAATTTTACAGGGAGGGTTTTAAGGAGAGGGTTCCCCTTAATTATGCGAGGGTTTTTGTTGAGAAAATAACCTCATATCTCATGACGGGCATGAGTTTCGAGTTCGAGCCCTTTGAGGACACGGAGGAGGGGTGGAGGAGGGCGAGGAGAGCCGAGGAGGTTATAAAAACGGTCTATGAGGATAACAATCTCTATGAGCTCGATTTTGAGACGGAGCTCGACACGGCTGTTCTCGGAGATGGCTGTTATAAGGTCTTCTGGGATGGGGAGAGGATAAGGGTTACATCCCCTGATGTTCAGGGGATATTCGTCTGGTGGAGGGGGGACGACCTCAGGGATGTGTGGAGGGTAGCATCAAGGTACAGGCTGAAGAAAGAGGAAGCTTCGAAGCTTTACGGCGTGAGCGAGGATGTGGAGGTCGTTGAGATATGGACGAGGGATGTTTTTGAGCTATGGGTTGGGAGGACCCTTTATGAGAGGCTCGAGAATCCCTACGGATTTATACCTTTTATAATATTTCCGAACTTAAGGGACCCGAAGAGTTTCTGGGGCGTATCTGATCTCGAGGGGATAAAGGGGGTTTCGAGGGAGCTATCAAGGGCTTTCTCCCAGCTCTCGAGGATTCTGGAGCTATCCGGGAACCCCATAGCTGTTCTCGAGAATGTCGATGAGGCTTACGGGATAAGGGTTGAGCCCGGAGCCGTCTGGACCCTCCCGGAGGATGCGAGGGCTTATCTTCTTGACCTCCTTCAGGGGGGAGGGGTGAGGCTTCATATAGATTACATAGAGCTTTTATACAGGGCTCTTCATGACCTCTCGGAGGCTCCGAGGGTGGCTTTCGGCGAAAATCCGAGGAGTCTATCAGGGGTAGCCCTTGAGATGGAGCTTCATCCTCTCCTCCAGAAGGTGAGGAGAAAGAGGCTTATAAGGACGGGTGTTTACAGGAGGAGGAATGAGATGATCCTGAGGATATGGGAGAGGGTCAAGGGGGAGGAACTGGGGAGGCTAAAGCAGAGGATAATATGGGGACCCATTCTTCCCCAGGACAGGGGAAGGATAGTCAGGGATGAGAAGATATTGGTAGATGCGGGGATACACAGCTTAAGGAGGGCTATGGAGGAGGTCGGTGTGGATGACCCCGAGAGGGAATTTGAGAGGTGGCTATGGGAGAGAAAAAAGATAAGGGAGGTGATAAGGGATGGAGGAGAATCTTGAGGAGCTCAGGGTGAAGCTTAAGGAGGCTGCTGAGAAGCTGAAGAAAGCCCTTCTCAAGAGCTCTCCCGATATCCCCGAGGAGCTTGTTTATGGGGAAACGGTTGAGGAGGTTGAGGAGAGCTTTGAGAGGGCGAAGGAGATAGTTTCCAGGGTAAAGGAGAAGCTCGAGATGGAGAGGGCGAGGGAGATAATCCCTCCCGGTTCTCCGGGAAGGGTGGGGATAGACCTCTCCTCCCTCTCTCCGAAGGAAAAGATAATTTACGGACTAACAAAAAGGGGGTGATAGGATATGGCTTTGACGCTTCAGGAGGCGGCTAAACTCTCAAACGACATCCTGCTCATAGGGGTGGTGGAGACGATTATAAAGGAGAGCCCCGTTCTCAAAAGGCTTCCCTTCATAGAGATAGTGGGGAACGGTCTCACATACAATCAGGAGCAGACACTCCCCGAAGCCAATTTCTACGATGTCGGCGAGGAGTGGGCTGAATCGACTCCCACCTTCGTCCAGAAGACCGCACAGCTCAAGATACTGGGAGGGGATGCCGATATAGATAACTTCCTCATATCCACGAGGAGCAATATAAATGACCTTGAAGCCACTATAGTCGAGCTAAAGGCTAAGGCTGTCAGGATGAAGTTTGAGGAGACCTTCATAAAGGGGGATTCCTCTGCGAACCCAAAGGAGTTCGATGGGATAGATAAGCTCTGTTCGGATGAGCAGGTTGTATCCATGGGAACCGATGGGGATTATCTCACCCTTGAGAAACTTGACGAGCTCATAGACAGGATAAAGGGCGGGAAACCGGATATGCTCCTCATGAGCAGGAGGTCGAGGAGGGCTTTAAATGCCCTCGCCCGCGCTACGGGCAACCTCATGGTGGACAGGGATGAGTTCGGGGAGATGGTCGAGTTCTATGACGGCATACCCATAGGCGTCTCCGATTACATACCGGATAATGAGGTTGTCGGGAGCTCAACTGATTGCTCGACAATATATGCCATCAAGTTCGGCGAGGACGGCGTATGCGGGCTCACCTCGCCCGGAGGTCTCAAGGTTGAGAGGGTTGGAAGCCTTGAATCAAAGGATGCCACGAGGATAAGGGTTAAATGGTATGTATCCATAGCCCTCTTCAACACGGGCAAGCTCGCAAAACTTATAGGTGTCAGGGGGTGAAGTATGGATAGGGTTCCCATAGACCCGAACGGTCTTCCCATCCCGCTCCTTAATCTGGATATCCCCCTGTCAGACGCATCCCTCTCCGCCGATGTAAAGCAGGAGCTTGTTTTCGCCAACTGCGGTATAAACGGGGTCTTCACACCAAATAGCGGAACCCCCCTTTCCCCGGGGGAGACGAGGACCATCCTCGAGATCCTGGGCAAGGGAAGGCTCTCTCAGGTGAGGTTCCTCTCAAAAAGTAATATGGTTCCTCTGATCCGCATCTATCTCGATGGCGTGAATATAGCCCAATATCTCCACAGACCCGCTTATTTCCGGGATGTTCTGGGACCCACAACCGGGAAGGTCGGATTCGCCGAGCTTATAAGGTATGATGAGTCGGAACTTGAGTTCACGGTCCTCTATAATACCTCGGAGCTCGGAAGTTTCGGGGAGAGCGCCAAGGTCGAACTCCACAACGATGGCTCTGAGGACGCAAGCGCTCATGTCTTCTGCTTCTACTTCATAAAATCCTCGGAGTGGCTCGAGGTCCCCGAGCCTGATAAGTGGGAAAGCCTTGAGGAAATAAAGAGGGCTGTTATGGGGGTCGGGCTTCGGGAGAGGGATGTGAGTGTTATTAAGAAGGCTTACATGGTGGAGGAGACCGAGCTTTCATTCAAGGTGAGCATTATAATTCACCCCGATATACCCGACTCGCTAAAAGGGAAGATAAGGGAGGTTCTCGGGATATGAATATATCGGAGTTCATAACGGCTTTAAGGCGGGAGCTTAAGGACGAGGACCCCTCGAATTACAGATGGAGCGATGACGAGCTCCGGAGGCATATAGAGAGGGCTTTAAATGAGGTTAGCTACTTCTCACCCCTTGAGATATATGAGGTGGATGAGGTTTACGGAGGGGGGATAGATTTGGGGGATGTTGTGGGTGTTGAGGCGGTTGAATACCCTCCGGGGGAAAATCCCCCCTCCTTTATCTCCTTCAAATTCTGGGGAGGGAGGATAACTTTTGATGAGGATATCCCGGACGGGGATAAGGTCGGCGTATATGCTCTTAAAAGGCATGAGATAAACGATGAGGGCTCAACCCTCTCCCCTCATCTTGAAGAAGTAGTTTTAAAAGGAGCGGGGGCATATGCGGGGCTTGAGTGGTCCATATATTCGATAGAGAGGACGGATATATCACAGGACACCTGGTCCAGGTTCCTTGAATGGAGCAAGGAGAGGCTTCAGGATTACAGGGAAAACTTAATGAAAATAAAAAGAAGGAGGGTCAGGGCTTTTAAGCTCAGAAATAAACAGGACCCTCGAATCCTCCCGAGACAACAATAACCGTCCCTGTTATATAACTGGAAGCGTCTGATGCCAGAAATACAGCCACGGATGCTATCTCCTCCGGCTTTCCGTACCTCTTCATCGGGACCCTCTCCACCCTCTCCCTCCTTTTATCCTCGGGGAGGGCTTCCATCCTCTCCTTTATCCCCTCCGTTTCTATAAGACCGGGCGCTATGGCGTTAACCCTTATATACGGAGCCCATCTGTGGGCTAATGTTTTTGTGAAATTTATTATCCCCGCTTTCGCAGCGCCGTAAGGAGCGCTCGGGAGGTAGGGATTTATGCCCGCTATAGATGAGAGATTTATTATATTCCCTTTCTTTTTATCGAGCATATATTTCCCTGCCTCCTTTGTGCATAGAAACACGCTCTTCAGATTCTCCCTTATAACTGCATCCCATCCTCCTTCCCCTATATCCATGAAATCAGCCCAGAAGGTTCCTCCGGCGTTGTTCACGAGTATATCTATATCCCCGAGTTCGTCGAGGGTCCTTTTTATGAGATTTTCCACATCCTCCTTAATCCTAACATCAGCCCTTACAGGCAAAGCTTTTCTCCCGATCCCCTCTATCTCCCCCGCAACCCTTTCCACATCCTCCTTCGTCCTCGCGCATATTGATACATCCGCCCCGGCTTTAGCCATGGCTATGGCTATAGCCTTCCCTATACCCCTCCCCGCGCCCGTCACTATCACCTTCTTCCCCTCAAGGGAAAAAATTGATAAATAATCTCCGATTCCCTCTTTCATTTTCCCCCCCTTCCATTATAATTAAAGTGAGATGTTTGATGGACCGCTCAAGGGGGTTCGTGTTTTAGCC
>CAZTWH010000011.1:3286-10147 GCA_964617575.1 uncultured Dehalococcoidia bacterium | reverse complement strand
GATGATGAAGACCCCTCTCATCCGTCCCCCCTATATACATCCCCGGTCTTCTTCTGACAGCCTCAAGACCTTCAAGGACCTCTATATCCTCAGCCCTGTAATCCATCATCTTCTCCCCCCTTCTATAAGGGTGAGAAATTCTGATCTCGTAAGAGGACTTCTTCTGAAAAGCCCTCTCATGGCTGATGTGGTTATAAAGCTACCCGGCTTCTCGACACCCCTCATTATCATGCACAGATGCTCAGCCTCAACTATAACGCCTACTCCCTGTGGCTCGAGAGCTTCCATTATGGCGTCCGCTATCTGGGTTGTTAGGCGCTCCTGAATCTGAAGTCTCCTCGAAAGTATTTCCACAGCCCGAGCAAATTTTGATATACCGGCAACCTTCTCGGCAGGTATATAGCCTATATGAACCCTTCCGTAAAAGGGAAGAAGATGATGTTCGCACATGGAGTAGAAAGGTATATCCCTGACTATAACCATCTCCTGATGGGGAACAACAAATTCAGCCTCCCTGAGAACCTCTACGGGGTCCCGCGAGAGACCTGAGAAGAGTTCCTCATACATGTCCGCCATCCTCGACGGCGTGTCCTTAAGCCCCTCCCTTTCAGGCTCCTCCCCTATGGCGACGAGAATATCATATATGGCTTTTTTTATCCTATCCTTGTCCAAGAAAACCCCCTATGAATTTCTCAACCTCCATAGCTTTAACCTCATATATCCTTCCCTCAACCTCCATGGCTGTATCCGGGTCCTTAAGACCCGTCCCCGTTATAACACAAACAACCCTCTTCCCCGAAAAGTCAAGACCCTTTTTCATATATTTCACAAGACCCGCAAAGGATGCGGCGGACGCGGGCTCGCAGAAGATTCCCTCCTCCCTCGCAAGGGTTATGTAAGCGTCCATTATCTCTTCATCGCTAACAATATCTATAACTCCCCCGGATTCATCCCTCGCCCTCACGGCTTTGTCCCAGCTCGCAGGATTCCCTATCCTTATCGCCGTTGCTATGGTCTTGGGCTCCTCTATAACCCTCCCGTAATATATAGGGGCTGCGCCCTCAGCCTCAAAGCCCATCATCCTGGGAAGTTTTTTCGCCCTACCAGCCTTTTTATATTCCTTAAACCCCTTCCAGTAAGCGGTTATGTTCCCGGCATTGCCAACCGGTATGAAGAGAAAGTCGGGGGCATCCCCCAGCTCGTCAACTATCTCAAAGGATGCTGTCTTCTGACCCTCTATCCTGTAGGGGTTTATGGAATTTACAAGGGTTACGGGATATTCGGATGATATTTTCCTCACAATTTCAAGGGCTCTGTCAAAGTTTCCATCTATCGCTATAACCTCAGCGCCGTATACGAAAGCCTGGGCAAGTTTTCCCTTGGCTACATACCCGGAGGGGACGACAACGAATACCTTAAGACCCGCCCTCGCACCATATGCTGAGGCTGAAGCGCTCGTGTTCCCCGTCGATGCACATATTATAGCCCTTGAGCCCTCCTCAACAGCCTTTGAAACCGCAACGGTCATCCCCCTGTCCTTGAAAGAACCTGTCGGATTTAAACCCTCGAGCTTGAAATAAACCTCAAAATCTTTTACATACCTCGATCTCACAAGGGGCGTATCCCCCTCCCCCATTGTTATTATCGGTGTTTTTGAAGTTACGGGAAGAAATTCCCTGTACCTCTCTATAAGGCTCTCTTTATAGCCCATTCCCTCTTTTCACTGTCAAGATAGTTTTTGAACCGGAGGGGGTGCTCCCCTATCCATTCGCTAAGCATCTTCGACCTCAGGATGAGAAAATCTTCCTCCGAAAGCTTCCTCTCCTCCTTGGCGAGGAGTTTCACTATAAAATATCCCCTCCCCGTCTTTATCGGCTCGGATATATCGCCCTCTTTCATACCGAAAACAACCCCATCCCACTCCTCCCCCATTATACCCCTCGGAACCCACTCCCTCCCCTCAAGTAAAGGGTCTCTCCCGTATTCCTTCGCCACATCCTCAAAACTTTTTTCCTCAAGCTCGGAAAGAGCTTTTCTTGCCTCCTCCTCGGATGAACAGAGGATATATTCAACCTTGACATGAACCCTTGATCCGCCCACCTTCTCCCCGAATTTCTCGAGAAGCTTGTCCCTGAGAGCCTCTTTCAAAGCTATCTCGTAAATCTCATCATCGCTGAATCCCGCCTCCCTCCCCCTATCCCGAAGAACCTCAAATATCCTATGAGCCTCCTCACCACCCTCAACACCCTCCTCACCCGCAAACCTCCTTATAACCTCACCCTCATATATCTCCCTCTCAACATTCATCGAAAACAGAAGCCTGAGTTCCTTCCTGACATCCCCTATCCCGTAGAATTTGAGATACTTTACATACTCATCCATGCTTATTACCTCGGAATCTATCTCCATAACCTTCTCCCGGAGGGGTTTTATATTCTCCGAATAATACCCATACCCGAGCAACCCTCCCACCAGTAAAAATATGAAAACCCCAAAGAAGAAGAGGAACCTTCCGAGAAACCCTCCCCTTCTGAATCTCCGAGGTATGTTCACGACCAGCCTGTTCTCCTTATATGCTCAGCAGTGTAAGGGAGAAGAGCTAAAAACCTCGCCTTCTTTATAGCCCTGCTCAAAAACCTCTGATGCTTCGCACAGGCACCTGTCCTCTTCCTCGGCTCTATCTTCCCCGTCTCGGGGGATATGAACTTCTTCAAAAGCTCTATATCCTTATAATCTATCTCTTTTATAGAAGCCTTGCAGAAAGGACAAGGCTTCTTCTTAGGAGGCACGTATCTTTTCTTCTCCATATTTTATCTCGGCCTCGGCGTGTGGGCTGAGCCGCTTATTATCGGCTCATTTATGTATATATCCCCGTTCCTTATCTTCAGATTGAAACCACAATCCGGGTTTATACAGACCCATGCCTTGAAGTGCACGGAAGCCCCCTGACCCCCATAGTCCGACAGGGGGACAAGGACCCCAGCCTTGCACTTAAGGCATCTCGGGAAATTAAAGTTCTCCACGATCCACCTCCCCTTTCATTTTTTCATAAAGACCATACTTAATATAACGGAAGAGGCTTTTCATTTCAAGTCCACCCTGAGAAGAACCGTATAAATAGGTCCTTTCGGCGTAAGGTCGCTCCTCATAAGGTTCACCCCATCTATTATAAAGGATTTTTTGGGAATTTCCACCCCCCCTATAAAGCCCTTTATATTCCTCCTCGCCCTCCCTATGGTTATATGGGGGGAAAATTCCCTCTCCTCAACTTTAAGACCAAGCCCCTTAACTATCCCTTCAACCCTGTCGTGAAGCCTCTTTATACCCTCCCCCTCAACTCCAACCCATATGACCCTCGGGGATGATAGGGAGGGGAAGGCTCCTATACCCCCTGTTGTGAGGGGGAATTTCCTTTCTCCTTCAAGCCCCCGGGATAAGGCTTCCTTAAGCCTCTCAACCTCCCGGGGCTCGAGGTTTCCCAGAAATTCAAGGGTTATGTGGATATTCTCCCTCTCAACCCATTTGACATCCCCTATATTTTTAAGGGCTCTTTTGGCTTTCTCTATATCCTCCTTTATATCCTCAGGTATATCAACGGCTATGAATGTCCTTATCTTCAAGGAGCCTCCTTCCGTTCTCACCGAGTATCTTCCCCTTATAATCCTCCCCTATATCAAGAGCTCTTATAAGTTCGAGCATCCTCCTCTGGGATATGAGGGGGAAGTCCGTCCCGAAGAGGATTTTTTCGGAGCCAACTATATCCATCGCCACTTTGAATATCTTATCCCTGTAAAGGAAAGGGGTTGCCGCCGTGTCAAAAAATGCGTTTTTAAGGGCTTCCTCAACCTCGGGCATGAGGGAGTAGAAAAATATCCCCCCTCCCCAGTGGGCGAAAACTTTCTTAGCCCTCGGGATAAGCTCCAAAATCCTCCAGATAACCTGGGGGAAAATATCCCCCTTGCCCGGATACATATGACCCACGGGCTCGGATGAGTGGAAAAGAAGGATAAGACCTTTTTCAACTGCTATCTCATCTATCTCCCTGAGAATACCCTCATCAAGAATATCCCCCGATAATCTTATCTCCCCTATGCCCCGGGCACCCTCATCCGCGAGCCTCGATATCTCCCGAGCCTCATCCAATTTAGCGCAGCAGAAGGGGATGAGGTTTTTATGTTTTGAGGAGGATTCGAGGATGTATTCGTTTATGAGCCTCAAAAGCTCCGGGTCCTCATAAGAGCCGCCGAGGATCACGGAGAAATCCACGCCGTTTTCCTCCATGCTCCTTAAAAGCTCCTCAGAAGTCGCCATCTTGGATTTCGGGTTCGAATAGAGGGATGAAAATAATGGGTCCCTTTTTACAAACTCATCCCTCCTCTCCACAACCCTTTTCGGGAAGACATGGGTATGAAAATCTACAACCACCGAAATAATGATAATATAAATTTGAGGGATGGGGGTAGTTTTAATTTACCCGATTTTATTGTAAAATTTATGCGGGGGGATTATGTTTACAGGGACTTGGAGAGTAAAAGCAGGGCTTGCGCAGATGCTAAAGGGCGGGGTTATAATGGATGTTACGACCCCGGACGAGGCTAAGATAGCCGAGGAGGCGGGGGCTTGCGCGGTTATGGCTCTTGAGAGGGTCCCCGCCGATATAAGGGCACAGGGCGGGGTCGCGAGGATGGCTGACCCCGAGAGGATAATAAGGATAATGGAAGCTGTTTCTATACCCGTTATGGCTAAATGCAGGATAGGGCACTTCGTTGAGGCTGAGGTTCTCGAGGCTATAGGCGTTGATTTTATAGATGAGTCCGAGGTTCTGACCCCTGCGGATGAGAAATATCATATAGACAAGCACAGGTTCAAGGTTCCGTTCGTATGCGGGTGCAGGGACCTCGGTGAGGCTTTGAGGAGGATAGCGGAGGGCGCAGCCATGATAAGGACGAAGGGGGAAGCCGGGACGGGGAATATAGTTGAGGCTGTGAGGCACATGAGGGCTGTGATGGATGGGATAAGGAGGATACAGGCTCTCCCCGAGGAGGAGCTTGTGGCGGAGGCGAAAAACCTCGGCGCTCCTTACGAGCTTGTCCTCGAGGTTAGGAAACTCGGGAGGCTTCCCGTTGTGAACTTCGCCGCAGGGGGCGTCGCGACGCCTGCGGATGCAGCCCTCATGATGAAACTCGGGGCTGATGGGGTATTCGTGGGCTCGGGGATATTCAAATCGGAAAATCCACTTAAGAGAGCCAAGGCTATAGTCAGGGCGACGACCTATTACAACAACCCTGAGATAATAGCGGAGGTTTCAAGGGGGCTCGGAGAACCCATGAGGGGGATAGATATAAGAACCCTTTCGGAGAAGGAGCTCCTCGCAACAAGGGGATGGTAAAAGTAGGAGTTTTAGCCCTTCAGGGAGACTTCAGAGAACATATGGAAATCCTCGAGAAAATAGGGGCTTTTCCCTTCGAGGTGAGGCTTAAAAGGGAGCTTGAAAAAGCAGAGGCTATTATTATACCGGGGGGAGAGTCCACGACCATATTAACGCTCATGAAAGAAAACAGCCTTTTTGATGGGGTGAGGAATCTGTGTCTTGAGGGTATGCCCTGCTTCGGAACATGCTCGGGGATCATCCTCCTTTCAAAGGAATCTTCGGAGATGGAAGATACCCTCGGTCTTGTGAATATCAGGGTGAGGAGGAATGCCTACGGGAGGCAGAGGGAGAGCTTTGAGGAGGATGTCGAGCTATCATGGAGCGATGAACCCTTCCCCGGGGTCTTCATAAGGGCTCCGAGGATAGAAAAGGTTGGAGAGGGGGTTGAGATTCTGGGAAGGATAAAGGATGAACCCGTCCTCGTGAGGCAGGGCAATATAATGGGGGCGACTTTCCACCCCGAGCTTACCGAGGACACAAGAATTCACAAATATTTTCTCACGGAGGTGAGAGGGGATGCCTAAGGTTATAACAGATGACCTCGATGCTCTTTTAGATGTCCTCCCTCCCCATATAGCCCAGCCCCTGAGGGAGAGGGAGGATAAACATGAACTCCTCGAGATAGTCATGGACCTCGGGAGACCTCCCTCCGCGAGGTTCCCCGGAAGAGATGTTGAACTTACGGACAGGGAGATAAGGGAGGAGGATATAGAATATGTCGTATCGAGGGTCGGAGAGTTCACGGGAGATAACAGGGCTGGTATAGAGAGGACGCTCCACAGGATATCCGCCATAAGGAACAGGAACGGGAAAATCATAGGTCTCTCCTTAAGGGTGGGTAGAGCCGTTTTCGGAACCATAGAGCTTATAAGGGACCTCGTCGAATCGGGCAAAAACATCCTCCTCCTCGGGAAGCCGGGTGTCGGCAAGACAACGATGCTTAGGGAAGTAGCACGCGTCCTCGCAAATGAGCTTGGGAAAAGGGTCATGATAGTTGACACATCCAACGAGATAGCCGGGGACGGAGATATACCCCATCCCGCTATAGGGAAAGCGAGGAGGATGCAGGTTCCAACGCCGGCTCTACAACACGCGGTAATGATAGAGGCTGTTGAGAACCACATGCCCGAGGTCATAATAATAGACGAGATAGGAACGGAACTCGAGGCACAGGCTTCGAGGACAATAGCTGAGAGGGGTGTTCAGCTCATAGCGACAGCCCACGGAAACACCCTCGAAAACCTCATAATGAACCCGACCCTTTCGGATCTCATAGGAGGAATTCAGGCTGTTACACTGAGCGATGAGGAGGCGAGAAGAAGGGGGACCCAGAAGACCATCCTCGAGAGGAAAGCCCCGCCCACCTTCGATGTCCTCGTTGAGATAGAGAACTGGGAGAGGGTTGTTGTGCATCCGGATGTCGGCGCCAC
>CAZTWH010000011.1:0-3186 GCA_964617575.1 uncultured Dehalococcoidia bacterium | reverse complement strand
GAAAATATACCTCTTCGGGGTGAACAGAAATAAGGTCGAAAAGGCTGCGGGGGATATGAAATTGCCCCTGAAAATAGTAAAAAGCTTAAGGGAAGCGGATGTCCTCCTAACCTTAAAGAGCCATTACAGGAAGATGAGCGAAGCTATAAAGGACGCCGAAGCCATGGGAATACCCGTCTATGTCATAAGGAGCAACACCCAGACACAGGTGGAGAAGGCGTTAGCCCATATATACAAGGTGAAGGGGGAGGATGAGGTTTCAAAGGCTTTGAGGGAAGCCGAGGAAGCTGTTTTAAGGGTTGAGAGGGAGGGGGGATATATTGAGCTATCACCCCAGAATTCATTTATAAGAAAACTCCAGCACGAGCTCGTCCAGAGATACTCCCTCTCCTCAAAGAGTGTGGGAGAGGAGCCGAGAAGAAGGGTTGTGGTTTATAAAGGAGAGGATTGAGCCTTTTTTTATCCTTTGAAGGAATAGAGGGCTCGGGGAAAACCTACCAGGCTAAAAGCCTCCTCAGAAGGCTTGAAAGGGAGGGATTCCCCGCTATCCTCCTCAAAGAGCCGGGAGGAACGGAGCTCGGAAGAAAACTCGCATCCATTCTTAAAAAAACAAACATGGATCCCATATCGGAACTCTTCCTGTTTTTAGCATCAAGAAGGGAGCTTTCACATGTTATAAGGGAAAATCTTAGCCGGGGAAAAATAGTTATCCTCGACAGATTCTATCCATCAACAATAGCCTATCAGGGGTATGGGAGGGGGATAGATATAGAGCTCATAACAGAGCTCAACAGAGTAGCAACCCAGGGTCTTGAGCCTGATCTCTTCATCCTCCTTAATATAGATGTTGAGGAGGCTCTCTCGAGGAAGGTCCTGAGGGACAGGTTCGAGAAGGAGGAGAGGGATTTCCATGAGAGGGTGAGGAAGGGTTATCTCGAGCTCGCCTTCAAAAACCCGGAAAAATGGTTTATAGTGGACGCCTCAAAGGATAAGAGAAAAATATCCCAGCTTATATGGGGGAGGGTTAGGGAATGTTTGAAGCCCTGACGGAGAAGCTCGAGGGGATATTCTCAAAGCTCGCAAGAAGGGGGATTGTAAGGGAAAAGGATATAGACGAGGCTGTTAGAGAGATAAGGCTCTCCCTCCTCGAGGCTGATGTTAACCTCAAAGTGGTCGATGAGCTTACGGGAAGGATAAGGGAGAGGGCTAAAGGGGAGAAGGTTTTAAAAAGCCTGACACCCGTCCAGCAGGTCGTGAAGATTGTCAGGGATGAGCTTGTAAGAATCCTCGGCGAGAAGGATAGAAGCCTCGAGCTCAAGAAAAGACCGTCATGCATTATGCTCGTCGGACTTCAGGGGAGCGGAAAGACAACAACCTCAGCAAAACTCGCCCTTTTCCTCAAGAAGAGGGGGGAAAAGCCCATCCTCGCATCCCTCGACCCATATAGACCCGCAGCCGGGGAACAGCTTATTATCCTCGCAAAGAGCATAGATGTCCCGTATTTTGTGGGAAGGGGAAGCGTAAAGGATATGTGCGGTGAGCTTTTAAATCACGCCAAGGATAAGGCGAGCGTAATAATAGCGGATACGGCCGGAAGGCTCCATATAGATGAGGAGCTTATGGAAGAGCTCCGGGAGATGAAGGAAATCCTCAAGCCCGATGAGGTCATCCTCGTCGCGGACGCCATGACGGGTCAGGAGGCTGTGAGAATAGCCGAGGAGTTCCATAAGAAAATAAACCTCACGGGAATAATCCTCACAAAAATGGAGGGGGATGCAAGGGGAGGAGCCGCCCTCTCAATGACATGGGTTACCGGCGTCCCCGTAAAATTCATAGGAGTGGGGGAGAAATTAAAAGCCCTTGAGCCCTTCCACCCCGATAGAATGGCTCAGAGAATCCTCGGTATGGGAGATGTCCTCACCCTCATAGAGAAGGCGGAATCCGTAATAGATGAGAAAAAAGCCCTCGAATATGAGAGGAAAATAAAGGAGGCTAAATTCGATTTCGAGGACTTCCTCGAACAGTTAAGGGCTATAAGAAGAATGGGCTCCCTAACAGAGCTTCTGGAACTCATCCCCGGATTCGGGGGGATGATGAGGAAGCTTCCCGTGAAAATAACAGATGAGGACCTAAAAAGGGTTGAGGCGATAATCCTCTCCATGACAAAGGAGGAGAGGAAGAAGCCATGGATAATAGACTTTTCGAGGAAGAGGAGGATAGCGAGGGGGAGCGGAACAACGATACAGGAAGTGAACGCTCTCCTCAATCAGTTCAAAACCATGGAAAAACTGCTGAAAGAGCTTAAAAAGGGCAAACTGCCCTTCAAATTCTTGGGAGGCGGGATATGAAGACCTTCAATAAAAAAGGGGATAAGGGCAAGACAAGCCTCCTCTTCGGTAAGAGGGTGGACAAGGACGACCCGAGGTGCGAAGCCTACGGAACAATAGATGAGGCGAATTCGATCCTCGGTGTCGCGAAGAACCTGTCAAAAAACAACCTCGTAAAGAAGACCATAAATAAAATTCAGGAAGAGCTTTTCACGGTGGGGGCTGAACTCGCAACACCCAGAGGATTTGAGGATAGATTGAAAAAAAGGGTTGATGAGGAGATGGTGAGGAGGCTCGAGGAGATAATAGAGGAGATAGAGGGGAAAATAGAGATGCCGAAAAGCTTCACAATCCCCGGGGGAAGCCTATCCTCATCCTTCATAGACCTCGCGAGATCAACGATAAGAAGGGCTGAGAGGAGAATAGTAAGCCTTCACAAGCATGGGGAGGTTGAGAACCCCGCCATCCTCTCATATATAAACAGACTGGGGGACCTCCTCTACTCCCTCGCAAGATACGAGGAGAGGGGATGATTTTTGCGGGAATAGATGTCGGCTCGCTTTGCACAAAAACCGTCCTCATAGACGGGGATGGGAAGATAATAACATACAACATAATAAGAAGCGGAGCCTTCTACTCGGATGCTGCCCAGGATTCCTTCAAAAAAGCCCTTGATGAGAAAGGGCTCGACCCTGAGGATATAACCTACACGGTGGCGACGGGGTACGGAAGAGCGAGGGTTGAATTCGCAAACGAGGAGATAACCGAGATAACATGCCACGCAAAGGGTGCGAGCTTTATATTCCCCGATGTTAGAACCCTCATAGATATAGGGGGGCAGGACAGTAAGGTCCTCAGC
>CAZTWH010000010.1:0-10699 GCA_964617575.1 uncultured Dehalococcoidia bacterium | reverse complement strand
TATTTCTGGACTATTATCTTCACAAGCCCCCCTTTGAGATGGACTTGAGATTATGACCTTCCCTTTTATGCCGAGCCTTTCTGCCTCCTCCTCCATCGCTTTTGAGACCTCCCCGGCTCTCTCTTTAACAAATGCGCCTACGGATGAACCTCCTCCGCACAGGAATGCCCCGTAGGCTCCGGAAGACAGGGCTGCTTTGAATATATCTTCCATCCAGGGCATAAGCTTTTTCCTGTAGGGCTGGTGGATGAAATCCTCGGAGGCTATTTTCAGGAGGGAGAGGTCGTTTGAGAAGAAGGATGCGAGAAGAAGGGAAGCCCTGCCTATGTTTTTTACAGCATCCTCTATTGGAACTTTTCTGGGAAGAACTTTTCTTGAGAGCTTCGTACTTATCTCCCTATCAGGTATGAATATTGCGATTTTAAGCCCCTCGGGGATGGGGATGGGGAGGGAGAAATCATCTATAACAAGCCTCATACCTCCGAAGACAGCCGGGAAGACATTATCCGGGTGTCCTTCTATTTTCGCCGCTATCCGGGCTATATCGTTTGGGGATAGGGGTGAACCGAGCATGAGGTTTGCGGAGTAAACCCCACCTACTATGAGGGAGGCGCTTCCCCCAAGACCCTTCCCCATGGGGAAACCCAATTCATACTTCACCTTAACAGGCGGAGCCTTTTTGCCGAAGTGATCGAAGACGGCTCTGAAGCCCTCCATAAAAAGCCCATCCTCCCCTTCCCCCTCCTCCACCTCGAAGATATTGAAGAGGGATATAGCCATCCCGAGGACATCGAAGCCCGGACCCAGGTTTGCTATGGTTGCCGGCACCTTAATCCTCACAA
Source organism: uncultured Dehalococcoidia bacterium (assembly GCA_964617575.1). Taxonomy (GTDB): domain Bacteria; phylum Chloroflexota; class Dehalococcoidia; order SZUA-161; family CAYRBX01; genus CAZTWH01. The sequence continues at coordinate 9,857 of CAZTWH010000010.1, read as the reverse complement.
GATTAAGTTTATAATGGGGCTTGACAGATTTCAAAGGTGGGGGAAAATAGATGTAGGGGGAGAAATGAGGGAGGAAGAGATAGGAAAGGTCGTGAATTTCTTCGCAAGACCTGTGGTGGCGGGGATAGAGCTCACCGGGAGCCTTAAAGTTGGGGACAAGATAAGGATAAAGGGTCATACCACGGACATGACCCTCATCGTTGAATCCATGCAGATAGAGAACAAGGATGTAAAGGAGGCTGGACCCGGGGATTCCGTGGGTGTAAAGGTCCCGGACAGGGTGAGGAGGGGGGATACGGTTTACAAGATAATCGAGGATTAGGATTTGAATTTCGGATAGGAGCCGAGAATCTTCAGGAAGGTTGTTTTATCCTTTATATCCTCGAGGGCTTCTTTTACGGGCTTATCGTCTATATGACCTTCGAAGTCGAGATAGAAAATATATTCCCATGGTTTATCCTTTGTGGGTCTTGATTCGAGTTTTGTTAAATTTATCCTCCTCTCGGCGAAGGCTCCGAGGCATCTGTAAAGGGCTCCGGGGATATTTTTTGTCCCGAAAATTATGGATGTTTTGTTCTCCTTGCCTTTGGGCGCCCTCTTCTTCGATATGGCGAAGAATTTCGTGAAATTCTGGGGGTTTGATTCTATCCCCTCGGCGAGAACAGAAAGACCGTAAATCTCCGATGCCCTTTTGCTCGCTATGGCGCCCGCTCCGAGAAGTTTTTTCTCCTTTATCATCTTGGCGCTTCCTGCGGTATCGTATGTCGGGATTATCTCCGCACCGAGTTTTTCCAGAAACTCCTCACACTGGGCGAGGGCTTGGGGATGGGAATAAACCCTCTTTATATCCTCAAGCCTCTGCCCGGGGAGAGCGAGGAGAGAATGGCTGACCCTTAGGTCGAGCTCCCCGTATATAAAGAGGTCGTATTTTAAAAGGAGGTCGTAGCTCTCATTTATACTCCCCGCCTGTGAATTCTCAACGGGTATCATACCAAAGCTGGCTATATCCCTCTCCACATCCTCGAAAACCTGGGAGAGCTTTCTTTCGGGGATAAGCTCGACCTCCCCGAAGAATTTAAGAACAGCCTCCTCGCTGAAGGAGCCGGGTTCTCCCTGAAAAGCTACCCTCATCACTCCCCTGTGAGGACCCTCCTTATCCTCTCCTCATCCATAGCCCTGCCGACTATAACCACCTCATCCCCTCTGTCTATCCTTATATCCCCATCGGGAAGATAAGGCTTATCGCCTTTGACAAGGAGGCATATAAGGGAATCGGGGGGAAGTTTTATATCCTTGAGTTTTCTGCCCTCTATGGGTGAATTTTCGGGTATCTTTACCGCGAGTATCTCTATATCGCCGCTTAGTTTTAAAAGGGGTATAAGGGGCGGGGGAGCGGGAAGCTCCTGTTCTATATGGGACAGGATTATATTTGTGCTCGAGACGGTGAAGTCTATCCCGAGGATTTTGAAAATGGTCTCATTTTTCGGGTTCTTTATCCTCGCGATTGTTCTCCTTACTCCGAATCTGTGTTTAGCAACCTGACAGGCGACGAGATTGTCCTCATCGTCCCCCGTTACAGCCACGAGTATATCAGCCCTCTCAGCGCCAGCCTCCTCAAGGACCGCCGCCTCACACCCATCCCCCCTCATGACAACCTTTCCGAGCTCCTCCTCTATAGCCTCGCACCTCGCCCCATCCTTTTCAAGGATGAGGATCTCATGACCCGCCTCGAGAAGAAGCTTTGCGAGGTGATACCCTATCTCCCCTCCACCCACTATTATCACATACATCACTCCTCCAGCATCTCCTTTAAAAGCTCCGATATTATTTTGGTCGAACTTATGGTCCTGAGACCCAGGTTTTTATACATCTCCTCCCTTATAGGGTCGTATATCCTGCATAAAACCTTGGGGACATTGAATATATGCTTGGCTATCTGGGAAGCCATGACATTCCTGTTATCACCCTGAGTTACGGCTACGAAGGCATCCGCCTCCTCTATGCCCACTTTCCTCAATGTATCCATATCAAGACCGTTTCCGACTATAGCCTTCCCGCTGAAATCCGGGGGAAGCCTTCTGAAGCTGTATGAATCAAGGTCAAGGATGCTTATATCATGACCTTCTTTGGATAGAAGATACGCAAGCCTCGCGCCAACCCTCCCGCATCCCATTATTATCACCTTCATCCTGCCCCCCTTATGGGCTCCCTGTATAAGAATACGGAACAGGGAGCGTTTTTTAGAACATAGGCTATGGTCTCGCTGATGTCGAATTTACCAAACCTCTCCTTATATTCAAGACCCATGACTATAAGGTCGGCTTTCCTGTCTATAGCCTCCTCAACTATCGCGGGACCAACCTCCCTCGCCTGAAGAAGCTCGGTCTCAACCTCAAAATCCTCCTCCTCAGCTATATCCTCAGCCCTCTCAAGGATCTCCTCCCCCTTCTTCCTTACAGGCTCTATGTCAGCATCAAGGGGAAGGGACCTTTTCACAAGGATAACATATATTATGAAGATTTTCCCCTTGTACTTCTTCCCGATGGACAGGGCGAGCCTCAAAGCATCCTCATCTACTTTCGTCCCCCTGAAGGGGACAAGGACCCTCCTAAATTCCATTCTCCAAGGGATTATAAAGCCCTTTTAATGTTTGGTCAATAGGATGTATAATTTCTTGATGAGAATTTTTGTGGGTGTCGCATGGCCCTATGCTAACGGACCTCTTCATCTCGGTCATATAGCAGGGGCTTATCTTCCGGCAGATATTTTCGCAAGGTTCAACAGGCTAAAGGGAAATAAGGTCCTCATGGTCTCGGGGAGCGACCAGCACGGAACCCCCATAACTATAAGGGCTGAGAGGGAGGGGAAGTCCCCGAGGGAGATAGTTGAGAAATATCATGCGGAGTTTCTGGAGTGCTGGGAGAAGCTCGGAATTTCCTTCGACCTGTTCACCTCAACGGGAACGGATAATCATAAAAAAACGGTTTACAGCTTCTTCCTCACCCTTTACGATAAGGGCTATATATACAGGAAGAAAACGCTCCAGCTCTACTGTGAGGGGTGTGAGAGATTTCTACCCGACAGATATGTAGGGGGGAGGTGTCCTTTCTGTGGTTCGGAGGATGCGAGGGGGGATCAGTGTGATGTTTGCGGAAAGCCCTTAAATCCCGATGAACTTATAGAGCCGAGGTGCAGTATATGCGGTGGAAGACCCGAGAAGAGGGAGACTGAGCATTTCTTCTTCAAGCTATCAGCCTTTGAGAAGAAACTTGAGGAGTGGATAAAGAGCAAGGAATGGAAGCCGAATGTATATGAGATGTCCATGAGATATATAAGGGAGGGGCTCAGGGACAGGGCTATAACGAGGGATATAGAGTGGGGCGTCGAGGTCCCGATAGCCGGATATGAGAACAAGAGGATATATGTATGGTTTGAGGCTGTTATAGGATATCTATCGGCTACGAAGGAGTGGGCTGAGAAAAACGGGGAGGACTGGAGGGAGTTCTGGCAGGGGGATTCGAGGTCCTATTATTTCATAGGGAAGGATAATATACCCTTCCACACCCTTATATGGCCGGCAATGCTTATGGGATACGGGGGTCTCAATCTCCCCTATGATGTCCCCGCAAATGAGTTTCTAACCCTTGAAGGCAGGCAGTTCTCAACGAGCAGGGGATGGGCTTTATGGGTCCTCGATTTCCTCAAGGAATACGACCCCGACCCTTTGAGATACGCCCTCTCAATAGGGATGCCCGAGACGGGGGATGCGGATTTCTCAATAAGTGAATTTAAGAGGAGGAACAACGATGAGCTTTTAGCCACATACGGAAACCTCGCCCAGAGGGTATTAACATTCGTGAGGAGAAGATTTGACGGAAGGGTCCCGGAGCCGGAATCCCTCTCAGGTGAGGATGAGGATATTTTGAGGAAAACGGAGGATACATTCAGGAGGGTTGATGAGCTTCTATCGAGGTGCAGGTTCAGGGAGAGCATAAAAACCATAATGGCTCTCTGTCAGGATGCCAATAGATATGTGGAGAGGAAGGCTCCATGGAAGGAGGAGGACCCATCGACAACGATATGGACATCCCTTTCCATCCTCTCGAATCTAAGGAAACTTTTTTATCCCTTCCTCCCCTTCACATCCCGGAAACTATCAAAACTTCTGGGCTTTGATAAAATAGATGGGTGGGGATTTGAGACAATAGAGGCGGGGAAAAACCTCCCGGAGCCGGAGCCCCTTTTTAAGAAGCTCAAGTGATAGATTCCCACGCCCACATAAATCTTATGAAAAGCCCCGATGAGGTTATAAGGAGGGCTTTATCCTCCGGGATAAGGTTTATTCTGGATGTGGGCATAAATCAAAAATCATGGAAAAAATCTCTTGAGCTCTCGGGGAAATATGATATAGTCTTCTCATCCCTCGGTCTTCATCCCCACTTCGCGGACAACCCGGGTGCCCTTTCAAAAATAGAGAGCCTTATAAATAAGAAGGTTCTGGCTATAGGTGAAACGGGTATGGACCTTTACAGAAATCTCTCCGACCCGAAAAATCAGGCAAGAGTCTTTGAGGAGCATATAAAGCTCGCTATAAAAAATGCTCTTCCCCTCGTCCTTCATGTGAGGGAGGCTCATAAGGAAGTTTTAAAAATCTTGGAGGGTTATAGGGGGGAGATAAGGGGGGTGGTTCATTGCTTCAGCGGGGGGGTGGAGGAGGCTCATAGATATATGGATTTGGGCTTCTACATATCCATATCCGGGACAATAACAAGACCGGGCTCGAAACTACAGGATGTTGTAAAGGAGATACCCCTTTCCATGCTCCTTGTCGAGACGGACTGCCCCTATCTTACGCCCTTCCCGCTCAAGGGGAGAAACGAGCCATCTTATGTGATATACACCCTGAGGAAAATATCGGAGATACTCGGGGTGGAGGAGGAGGAGCTTTCGAGGAGGGTTTATGAGAATGGGAGAAAACTTTTCTCTCCGGGAGATACTCAAGCCTATAAGGAAGGAGCTCTCTGAGCTTGAGGAGGGGATAGGTTGGATTATAAATAGCTCTCCCTCTTATCTTCGTCCCGTGGTTGAACTTTCTTTAAGGGGTGGGAAGCGTATAAGACCCGCTTTAGCCATTCTCTCGTCGAGGCTCTTCGGGGTGGATGAGAGGGTTATAAAGCTCTCGGTGGCGATAGAACTCCTCCACGCAGGAACCCTTATACACGACGATATTCTGGATATGAGCCATGAAAGGAGGGGGAGGGAAAGTATATGGAAAAAATACGGGGAGAGAATAGCAGTCCTCTCCGGCGACCTTCTGTTCTCAAAGGGGATAAGCCTGATATCGGAGCTCGGGAGCACGGAGATAATGGACGCTTTCTCAAAGGCGATAGTTAGGATATGCTCCGGTGAGATAAGGCAGGACTTTTCACCTGTAAAAAGCCTCGAAGAATATCTGAGCCTTGCTAAGGAGAAAACGGGCTCTTTATTCTGGGCTTCAGCTTACGGGGGAGCCTATCTCGGCGGTGCGTCTTGCGAGGAGGTCGGGATTTTATCCGAATTCGGCTCCCTGTTCGGAACAGCCTTCCAGATAGCCGATGACATTATCGACGGGAGCAGAATCCCTGATGGGGCGAAATCCCTCCTTGTAAAACTCAAGGAGGAGGGGGAATATCTCCTCAGGGAATTTGAAGGAGAATACAAAGATTCCCTCATCCTCCTTTTCTCATACAATATAAATAGGGCGTATGAGGGCAAGGTTTGAAATAGGTCCCATAAGACCCCCGAGCGAGGGAGGGATAAATTCCCTCCTCATAAGGGTTAACAGAAATTGCCCCTGGAACAGGTGCAGGTTCTGCAGGGTATATAAAGGCGAGAAATTCTATTACAGAACGCCGGAAGAGGTCATATCGGATATAGATAATGTCAGGGCTATAGCTGAGTTTATAAAGAATCTCTCTTGGAGGGCAGGTTTTGGGGGGAGGATAGATTCCCTCTTCGGCTCGTATATAGTTAAAAATAAGCCCGACCTTTCAACAGACCCCTGTTTTGTCCTCGTTTTCAACTGGCTTTATTCGGGAGGGAAAACCGTCTTCCTTCAGGACGCCGACCCCCTGATAATGAGGACCAAAGACCTGATCAAGGTCGTGAGCTATTTAAAAAAGAGCTTCCCCTCCATCCGGAGGATAACATCCTATGCGAGGATAAAGAGCATAAAGAGGAAATCTATCGAGGAGCTTCGTGAGATAAGGGAGGCGGGTCTTTCAAGGCTCCATGCGGGAATAGAGAGCGGCGATGAGGAAATTTTGAGAAGGGTTGAGAAGGGGATAACGCCCGAGGAACAGGTTGAGGGTGGAAGAAAGGCTATAGAGGCGGGCTTCGAACTCTCCCTCTATATAATGCCCGACCTCGGGGGCGAGGAATTCTCGGAGAGGAACGCTATAAATACGGCGAAGGTCCTAAACGAGATAAATCCCCATTACATAAGGGTGAGACCCTTTATCCCATCCATCGGCTCGCCCATGTACGAGGAATATAAGGAGGGCAAAATAAAACTCTCCTCTCCCAGGAAGAGGCTTATGGAGATAAAAAGGCTCGCCCAGGCTCTCGATGTAAGTTCGAGGATATGCTTTGACCACATGGCAAATCCTTACCTTAAGGGGGGAATACCCCTCCTCCGCCCGGATTACGAGGGATATAAACTTCCCGAGGAGAAGGAAATCCTCCTTCAGGATATAGACAGGGCTCTTAATATTCCCGAAGATAAATTCGTAAAACCGGAGGACCTTGTTGGCATGACACTGTGAGGGAGAGATTTATTTTAAGGTTCGAGAAGGGGAAGGTAAGAAGGGTAAAGGACATCCTCGCGAGGGAATCGGAGCTCGAGATTTTCCTTAACGGGGAGAGGGTTGCGAGGCTGAAATGCCTGCCCGTGGATATGGAAAGCCTGGCGGTTGGCTTCCTTTTATCTGAAGGTCTTGTATCGGAGGTGGAGAGGGTTTCCGTGGGAGGGGGCATCGCTGAGGTTGAGGGGAAGAAGGGGAGGAAAAAGAAGCCTGAGGTGCTGAAAATATCTCCCGAAAGGGTGAAAAATCTTGTTTCAGAATTTGAAAAATCTTCGGAGATATTCAAAAAAACGGGGTGTGTTCACTCCGCAGCCCTATCGGATGGGGAGAAGCTTTTATTCGTCATGGAGGATATAGGCAGGAGCAATGCGATAGATAAGGTCATAGGGAAGGCTTATCTCGAAGGGATAGATGTCCGCGATAAAATCCTCATAACAAGCGGGAGGATAACATCGGAGACTTTGAAAAAGCTTGTAAAAGTTTCCATCCCTGCTGCGATATCCGTATCAGCCCCCACAGATAAGGCGGTCTCCATCGCCAGAAGGAAAAAACTTCTTCTTATAGGCTTTGCGAGGGGTGACAGGATGAATATCTACTCTCCGATAACCTTCACCGTTGAATCATAGGTGCCGAAGGTTATATCCTCAAAATTCTCATCACAGAGACCCATCTTCTCTATCCTTATCTTGTATTCTCCCTCCCCCGCCTCCTCCTTTATCTTAAGCCTGAACTTTATGAAAGACCCCTCCGCTTTGCCGTAGGTCCTGCCCTTCCTCGCAAGGGCATACCTTATAACACCTTTAGAGCCATCAGCCTCCTCAACACCGATAAGGGGGTCCTCACCGAAAATATCCCCGACATCAACGCTCACAAGCTCAAAAACCCCCGGGTCGAACTTTATAACAGCCTCCCCCCCGCTCACAGCCTCAGGAATCTTGACCTTGAGATAAAAATCTATCTCCTCCCCCTTTGAGCCCTCAAAATAAATCGGGTCTATATAAGCTCCCTGCGCAGGAGGCGTAGGAATGGGTGTCAGCGTTGGAGTCGGCGTGGGTGTAGGGCTTGGGGAAGGCGTGGGAGCTGCGCACCCGATGATGAGAATTGAAAGAAGAACTATAAGACTAATCCTCATAATTCCTCCCGAGAACAGCAAGATCCTTATAATCTATAACCCCGTCCTCCATAAGGTCCGCATAGGGGTTGAAACCCTTCTCCCCCCTCTTTGAACCGTAAGCGGACCTCAAAATGGCAAGGTCCCTGTAATCAACCCTCCCATCCCTGTCTATATCCCCCCTCTTTAAGGAGAGAACCTCCACATAAATCTTCTTCAATATGATGTTCCTTACGGGCTTGAATTCCTCACCGGAGAGGCTTATCTTCTTTACGGAGAGCTCATACCTCCCCTCAGGGGCATTTCTCTTAACCTTAAGCTTTATTATCGCAAGTTTCCCCTCCTTTAAAGCCTTAGGAACACCCGCCCTTGCAACAGCATACCTTATAAGACCGGGCTTTACTTTCTCAAACTTCTCAACCATCCCCTTCCCCATAAAATCCCCGGCCTTTATGTCCACAAATTCAAAGACGATGGGACTGAATTCGAGCTCAAATTCAAAGGATGTTATCTTCTCCTTCGGTTCTATGACCACATAGACCGTAAGACCCTCCTCCCTTACAACCTTCTCCTTCGAAACCTCGATATGAACGGATGCGCCTATCTTTGCCGTGAGATCAAGCATAACATTCGTCCCCACGGACCATATACTCTCCTCATTCGCATCGAAATCCCCTATCTTGAAATATATCTTCTTCCCCTCATAATTTCTATTCGTCGGCTGAATTATTTTCAGCGTGTATTTTGAATTGAGGGTCTCGCATGTTCCCGCAAGCTCCCCTCCTATATAGGCTGATACGGGTGTCCCATCCTCAACATCCTCATCATCTATCTTCACGCTCCCGTAAAATATGGCGACAAGACCCGAGGGTGTTTTCGCATTTATATCAAGCTCCTTCGTCTCCCCCATCTCCCATATCCCCCTCTCGGGAGCCTCGTACCCCGCCACCTTGAATACAACCTCCTCACCCTCAAAAACCTTCCCCTCGGGCTGGGTTATCTTCATAAAATATGTCGAGCCCGATGTCTCACACCTCCCAACCTCCTCATCGTTTATATAAGCCACCACCTCCGTCCCATCCGTAACCGTATCACCATTTATATAAACCCTCCCGCTGAAGAAACAAACGGGAGGAGCTGTCGGTGTCTCGGGAGGAACCTTTAGGGGGACATTTAGGTCAACCCTTATAACACCCCCAGCCTCCCATATGGCTCCCTTATCGGCAAGCTTCCCGTTTACCTTGAATATGACCTCCTTCCCGCTGTAGGACTCCCCCTCAGGCTGGGTTATCTTGAGCGTGTACTCCGAGCCCTTCGTCAAAGCTTCCTTTACCTTCTTCCCCCCTATATAAGCCTCAACCTTCGTCCCCGAGGGGGCATCCTCCCCCCCTATCTTGACAACACCGAAGAAATAACATACGGGGGGCTGGGCATAGGACGGAACCGGGATAAGAAGCATCAAAAGCAAAACCAGCGCAATAAACCTCATCAATATAAATTTAACAGAAAAAGTGAGAAAGGTCAAGGATTTCTCATAAGGCGCTGTCAAGTTTTGACCTCTCATCCCCTTGTGGTCCTCTCTTTTAAGGATAAAAGGAACAAGGGAGGTTTAAACTTGGCAATCTCTGGCAAAGACTTCTTGACAGTTATAATCCCAATTATTATCATCTTAACAAGGCGATGTGAATCCCGTTAGAGAATTATTTGAGAGTGGTTGAAGCAGCCAGAAGGTTAGGTATACATCCTGATACGATGAAGCGCCTTTCTCGGCAGGGGGATATTCCGGCTGTTAAGGTAAGGAATCCCTGGCTTATAGATGGGTATAAGCTTGAAGTCTTTGCCAGGACTTACCAGCCGAAGAAGGGAAAGAAGAGGAGGCTTTTGTGAGTGATTTCCCAATGTTT
>CAZTWH010000009.1:0-10872 GCA_964617575.1 uncultured Dehalococcoidia bacterium | reverse complement strand
CTTCAAGACAGCTGAATTCGACATCATGTTCGACAGGGGGATAAGCAGGGAGGGAGACCTCATAGATCTCGGCGTTCAGCTCGGTCTTATAAAGAAGAGCGGAGCCTTCTTCTTCTACGGGGATACAAAGCTCGGTCAGGGGAGGGAGAACGCAAAGGAGTTCTTAAGAGAGAGGAAGGATATAGCGAAGGAGATAGAGGAGAAGATAAAGACGGGATTTATCTCCCCGGACCTTCTCCCCTCCGAAGAAATTCCCTTTGACTGACCCCCAAGGAGGGTTATTTATTGGGAAGAAAGCTATCGATTATGCGCTCTTCCTTTTAAGCTTCAGGGACAGGAGTGAGGGGGAGATAAGAAAGAGACTTGAGGAAAGGTTCCCCAGGGGGGAGGTGGATGAGGCTATAAAGAGGCTTAAGGAGCTCTCCCTTATAAATGATCTATCCTTCGCATCGAATTTCATAAAGGGGAGAAAGAAGGGCAAGATTCTGCTTCTCAAAGAGCTTCTGAGGAAAGGTGTATCAAGGGAAGATGCGGAGAGGGTTTTATCCGAGCTTGATGAGCTTCCGATATCGATAGAGGCTGGGAGGAAGAAGGCTTTATCCTTGAGGGGGCTTCCTTACAGGGATTTCAGGGCGAAGCTTTACAGGTATCTTAGGATGAGGGGTTTTTCCCAAGATGTGATAGAGGAGGCTACGAGGAGATTATGGGAGGAGGTGAAGAGATGATATACGCTCTTTCGTCGATAATAGCCCTTGCCGTAGGTTTTTCCCTAGCATATGTTCTCCTAAGGAGAATTTTCGAGAAAAGATTTAAGGAAGTTGAGGAGGAGGCGAGGAGGAAGATAGAGGAGGCGGAGAGGAGGGGGGAGGAGCTTAAAAGAAAGCTTGAGAGGGAAGCGAGGGAGAAAAGGGAAGACCTTTTAAGGCTTGAGAGGAGGCTTATTCAGAGGGAGGAGGCGCTTGAGAAAAGGATAGAGGGTGTTGAGAGGAGGGAGGCTTCCCTCTTAAGAAGGGAGAGGGAGGTTGAGGAGAGGCTTAAGAAAGCCAAGGAGATAGAGGAGGAGAAATTAAAGGAGCTCGAGAAGATATCGGGTCTTACGAGGGATGAGGCGAAGGAGGAACTCTTCTCAAGGATAGAGGAGGAGCATAAGGAGGAGCTCATAAAGAGGCTTAAGGAGGAGGAGGAGAGGATAAAGAGGGAAGCTTCCGAGAGGGCTAAGGAGATAATAGCCTCCGCAATTCAGAGATACGCTTCAGAGGTAGCCTATGAGGGGACGGTATCCGTAATACCCCTCCCGAGCGATGATATGAAGGGGAGGCTTATAGGGAGGGAGGGGAGGAATATAAGGGCTATAGAGGCTCTCACGGGCGTTGATCTCATAATAGATGATACGCCCGAGGTTGTCGCCGTATCCTGCTTTGACCCCATAAGGAGGGAGATAGCAAAGAGGGCTATAGAGAAGCTCATCCTCGACGGGAGGATTCATCCCGGGAGGATAGAGGAGATGGTTGAGAAGGCGAGGATGGAGGTTGAGGGGGGATTTCAGGAGGAGGGGGAGAAGGCTGCCATGGAGGTAGGGGTTCCCGGTCTTCACCCGGAGATACTCAAGCTCCTCGGGAAGCTTAAGTACAGAACAAGCTACGGTCAGAACCTTCTTCACCACTCGATAGAGGTTGCGAAACTCTCCGCTCTTCTTGCGGGCGAGATAGGCGCGGATGTCGATGTCGCGAAGAAAGCGGGTCTTCTCCACGATATAGGGAAAGCCCTCGACGATGTCCCCGGACCCCATGCCTTAATAGGAGCAGACCTTGTTAAAAGGCTTATGAGAGCAGAGAAAATAAGCAGGGCTATAGCCGAGCACCACGGAGAGGTTGATATGACGACGGTCGAGGGGTTTATAGTATCCGCTGCTGATGCAATATCAAGTTCAAGACCGGGCGCGAGGAGGGAATCCCTCGAACAGTATATAAAGAGGATAGAGAGCCTCGAGAAGATAGCCAACAGCTTCCCCGGAGTTGAGAAATCCTTCGCAATTCAAGCCGGAAGGGAGATAAGGGTTCTCGTGAAACCCCACGAGGTGGATGACCTGGGAGCCCTCAGGCTCGCTAACAGTATAGCGAAGAAAATAGAGGAAACCCTTGAATACCCCGGTCAGGTTAAGGTTACGGTTATAAGGGAGACGAGGGTCACGGAGTATGCCAGATAGGGTTCTCTTCATAGGAGATATTATAGGTAAGCCGGGGAGAAGAGCCCTCCCCGGGTTTCTCAGGAGGGTTCTATCAGAGTTCGACCTCGACCTTATAGTAGCGAATGGGGAGAATGCCGCGGGAGGCATAGGCATAACGCCTGAGGTTGCTGAGGAGATACTCGAGGCGGGGGTGGATGTCATAACAACGGGAAACCATGTATGGCACTACAAGGAGATAATACCCTATCTTGAGGACGAAAATTTCCCCATATTAAGACCTTTAAATTACCCCGAGGGCGTCCCCGGGAAGGGATATATAAGGAAAGGAAAATTTATAGTCGTAAATCTTATGGGAAGGGTTTTTATGAAGGAGATAGAGTGCCCCTTCAGGAAAATGGACCTTTTCCTCGAGAACATCGATTCCGGCATAGTCCTTATAGATTTTCATGCAGAGGCTACATCCGAGAAGAACGCCCTCGGATGGTATCTTGACGGAAGGGTAGGGGCTGTTGTGGGGACCCACACCCATGTCGGAACCATAGATGCCAAGATTCTCCCGAAGGGAACAGCATATATAACGGATATCGGCATGGTTGGACCCAAAGATTCCGTTATAGGGGATGATGTTGAATCCGTGATAAGAAGATTTCTAACCCTCATGCCCCACCGCTTATCCGTAGGCAAGGGGAATGTGATTTTCAACTCCGTTCTTGTAGAATTTGATGATAGGGGCAAGGCGAAGAGTATAAGGAGGATAGACCTGGAGGAATGAAGGGGGACCTTCACATACATACAACAGCATCGGATGGTAAATTAAAACCATCCGAGGTTGTCGAGGAGGCGTTAAAAATAGGTCTCTCGGTTATATCAATAACGGACCATGAGAGCGTGGACGGCATAGAGGAGGCGATAAACAAGGCTCGGGGGAGAATAGAAGTTGTCCCCGGCGTTGAGATATCCGTCGATATACCCGGGAATGAAGTCCATATCCTCGGCTATTTTATAGACCACAGAAGCGAATTTTTAAAAAGAAGGCTTAAGGAGCTCAGGGAGGGGAGGGAGAGGAGGGCGAGGGAGATGCTCGCAAGGCTCCGGAAGCTCGGGATAGAGCTCTCATGGGAGAGGGTTCTTGAGCTTGCGGATGGCGGTTCCATAGGAAGACCCCATGTCGCAAGGGCTATGAAGGAGATGGGATACATATCATCCATCGAGGAAGCTTTCACAAAATATATAGGGAGAAACGGTCCGGCTTATGTCGAGAGGGAAAAGCTCTCCCCCGAGGAGGCGGGGGAGATAATAAGGAGGGCGGGGGGAATACCTTTCATAGCCCACCCGGCAGAACTCCCGGATGATGTGCTAAAGGAAATAATCGAGAGACTGAAAAAAGGAGGGGAGCTGGGCATGGAGGTGTATTATAACGGTTATCCTCAAGATGTCGTGGAGAGGCTTCTTTTTATAGCGAAAAGGGAAGGGCTTTATATAAGCGGGGGAAGCGATTTCCATGGCTTCGACGAGGGACCGAAACTCGGGGAAACGGGGATTCCGGAGGAGTGTCTTAAGGATTTCCTGAGGCTTAAAAGATGAGAAAAGTCTCGGTGCTAATACCGGCTATTATAGGCGTTGTAATAGGAGCCATCCTCTCAGCCCTCCTCTATCAGCCCCTGACCCTCCTCCCCGGCATATGGGGAAAGATTGTGCCATCATCCATGACGGTGTTTCTGTGCCTCCTCTTCGTTATCCTCCTTGTAATAAAGTCAAAGGATATATCGTCCATAATTTTCAGGTTCCCGGAGGAGAGGGGGGAGAGGTTCATAGTCGATACGAACGCCATAATAGACGGAAGGATAGGTGACCTTATGGATACAGGTTTTCTAAGAGGGACACTCATAGTTCCCGGCTTCGTCCTCGATGAATTAAGGCATATAGCGGATTCCCCGGACCCTTTGAGGAGAAACAGGGGAAGAAGGGGTCTTGATGTCCTGTCAAAGCTTCAGGGAGAAAAGAAGGTGGAGGTTATAGATGTGGATTTCCCCGAGCTCGGGGAGGTGGACGCCAAAATAGTGAGGCTCGCGAAAGCGCTTAACTCCTCAATAATAACAAACGATGTAAACCTCGGGAAAATAGCCTCCCTTCAGGGTGTAAATGTCCTGAACTTAAACGAACTCGCTAAAGCTTTAAAACCCATAGTATTCCCCGGCGAGGAGGTTAAGCTCAAGATAATACATGAGGGGAAGGAGATAGGTCAGGGTGTTGGTTATCTCGAAGACGGAACAATGGTGGTCGTTGAGAGGGGGAGGAGGTTCATAAACGAGGAGATAGATGTCGTAATATCAAGAGTCCTTCAAACGCCAACAGGCAGGATAATTTTCGCAATGCCGAAGGAGACGAAGGGGGGATGAGCGAGTTTCCCATAAAAATAGAGCCGGAGCTTTCTGAATGCGTTATGACGAAGGCTAAGAGGGAATATAACGCCCTCCTTAAAAGAGCCCTCGAGGGGGAGGATGTTGGGGATAGGCTTGAGGCTCTGAGGCTCTTCCTCGAAAACCACGACTTCGCAAAATTAAGAGCTGAATATGAGAAATACCTCGTAGAGGGTAAAAAGGTCATCTTCTATATAAAAAGGGACGGGGGATACGAGATGAAGGTAATATAGCGCTCATGTGTGTATCTCTATAATATCCCCTTCCTCGAGCTTGTAATCCCTCGGGACCTTCTGACCCCCGAATTTTGTAGAGCCCCATACGAGGGCGTATTTCATGTTTTTCCTAAGCTCTTTGTGTATAGCTTCGGCGGCGTCCTCAACCGTGTCCCCTTTCTTTAATATAAGCGGCTCCGTGAGGTCGGGCTCCTCGCCCGGGGCTTTCGTATAAACCCTTATTATACCGAGGTTTCTGTATATAGCCCCGGCGAGCTCGTCAAGACCCTCCTCGAAAATGGGAGAGACACCGACAACATCGAAGCCCTTGACCTTCTCCCTTAGATACGGAAGCTTATCCTCCCCCTCATCAAGCTTGGTCCCCACAAAAATAGCCCTCTTCCTCTCATCAAGAAAACTGTCTTCAAATATACTGAGTTTGTATCTCGAAAGCTCGGAGAAAAGATTTTCAAGCTCCCTGTCTATATCCTGTGAAAGGTCGACTATGAGCATTAAAAGGTCCGCTCCGTGAAGGAGGTTATGAATCAGGGGATACTGATCCTTTGAATTTATGGGGGGCATATCTATTATCTGTATCTTTATGTTCTCATAATTCAGCATCCCCGGGAGGGGGTTCTGGGTTGTGAAGGGGTAGTCTGCTACCCTCGAATCAACACCCGTCAAAGCCGTGAAGAGAGAGGACTTGCCCGAATTCGGAAGCCCAGCCATAACAACCTGCCCCGCCCCTTCCCTCTTTATATAAAAAGACGCCCTCTGCCCTTTCCTTCTCCTCGCCTCCTCTTCCTCCTCAAGCCTCGATATCTTCGCCTTTATCTCAGCCTTAAGATGGTCCGTCCCCTTATGCTTGGGCATTATGGAGAGCATTTTCCTGAGGGCTTCTATTTTCTCCCTCGTTGTTTTAGCTTCCCTGTATTTTTTCTGTACCTCGAAGAACTGAGGAGGAAGGTTTGCTGGCATCCCATTATTAATTTAATATAAGTTTTGGGGAGATGGAAGAGGAGGAGAAAATGGAAGAGATAAGAAAAGCCGCAAAGCTTCTGAGGGATGCCAGAAAGGTTGTCGTCTTCACGGGGGCGGGTGTATCAACGGAGTCGGGCATACCTGATTTCAGAAGCCCCGGCGGTATATGGACAAAATACGACCCCGATGAATTCTTATATCAGAAGTTCATATCGAGTGAGGAGTCGAGGAGGAAATACTGGGCTTTCTCGAAGGAGCTCTGGCCCATTATAAGGGATTCAAAGCCAAATCCCGCCCATTATGCCATAGCCGAGATGTGGAGGATGGGGAAGCTTGATGTTGTTATAACCCAGAATGTGGACGGGCTTCACCAGAAGGCAGGCGTTCCTGAAGACAGGGTTATAGAGCTTCACGGGACAGCCTGGTGGGTTGTATGTCTTGACTGCGGGAAAAGATTTGAGAGGGAGGAGGTGCATAGAAGGCTTCTCGAGGGCGAGGAGGTTCCGAGGTGCGAGTGCGGGGGGATACTCAAGCCCGCGACGATATCCTTCGGGCAATCCCTTCCTCCTGACGCCTTAATGGAGGCTGAGAGGAGGAGCGCTTCCTGTGACCTGTTTATTTGCGTAGGCTCATCCCTCGTAGTATATCCCGCCGCCAACATGCCGATAATAGCTAAAAGGAGCGGAGCAAAGCTCATAATAATAAACCTGGTCCCAACGCCACAGGACGGGCTTGCGGATGTGGTGATAAAGGGCAAGGCTGGCGAAGTTCTCCCGAAAATAGTAGAAGAAGTTAAGGAAATGTGATGTACCCGAAAGAGGTCCTCGAGAGTGTAGCTTTAAATGAGGAGGAGTACAGGCTCATTGTGGAGAGGCTCGGGAGGGAGCCGAATATTCTTGAGCTCGGCATAATAGGCTCCCTCTGGAGCGAACACTGCGGGTATAAACATTCAAAGCCCCTCCTCAAGATGCTCCCCTCCCGAGGGGAATTTGTGATAACGGAGAGGGGAGGGGAGAATGCGGGAGCCGTCAAGATAAAAGGCTTCAAGATAGTTATGAAGATAGAATCTCACAATCATCCATCGGCTATAGAGCCTTTTCAGGGGGCGGCGACGGGGGTTGGCGGTATAGTGAGGGATATTTTCGCAATGGGAGCAAGACCAATAGCTCTCCTGAACTCTTTAAGGTTCGGGAAGCTTTCCGTTCCGAGGAACAGGTATCTCTTCGAGAGGGTTGTATCGGGCATAGCGTGGTACGGGAACTGCCTCGGCATACCCGATGTTGGTGGTGAGGTTTTCTTCGATGATGGCTATAATGATAACCCCCTCGTAAATTGCATGTGCGTGGGGATAACGGAGGGAAAGCTCATTTTATCAAGGGTGGGGGAGGAGGGAGATGTTATATTGCTTGTTGGCTCGGATACCGGGAGGGATGGGATACACGGGGCATCGGGTCTCGCATCAAGAACATTTGAGGAGGAGAAGGAATTAAGACCTCAGGTTCAGGTCGGAAATCCGTTCCTCGAGAAGCTCCTTCTTGAAGCTTGCCTCGAGATAGGGGATAAAGATTTCATAAACGGCATCCAGGACCTCGGCGCGGCGGGTCTCGCTGCAGCTTCCATTGAAGCCGCGGGGAGGAGCGGTAAGGGAATAGAGATAGATGTCCTAAAGGTCCCGAGGAGGGAGAAGGGGATGAACCCCTACGAGGTCATGCTATCGGAATCGCAGGAGAGAATGCTCGTCTTCGTAAAAAAGGGATACGAGGACGAGGCTATAAAGGTTTTCAAAAAGTACAGAATAGAGGCTGCGATTATAGGAAGGGTGATAAACGAGAAAAGGGTCAGGATATACGAGGGCTCGGATATAAAGGCGGACCTGCCAATAGAGGTGCCCCTCTCCCCTCCCCTTTACAGAAGAAAGGGCAAAAGACCTGAGAGGCTCGACGAGGTTCAGAAAATACCCGAATTTGAGGATATAAAGCCGGAGGAGGTTGAGGGGGTTTTCCTCAAGCTTCTCTCCTCTCCGAATGTCTGCTCGAGGGAATGGGTGTACACCCAGTATGACCATCATGTTCAGATAAACACGGTTATAGAGCCCGGAGAGGACGCAGCCCTTCTAAGGGTGAAGGGGGAGAAATTCGGCATAGCCCTCGTATGCGATGGGGATGGAAGGCTTACATGGCTCGACCCCTTCAAGGGAGGAGCCATATCCGTCTGCGAGGCTTCGAGGAATATAGTTTGTATAGGGGCGAAGCCAGTAGCAATAACGGATTGCCTCAACTTCGGAAACCCGGAAAACCCCGAGGTATACTGGGAGCTTGAGGAATGTATAAAGGGGATGAAATGGGCTTGCGAGATACTGGATATCCCCGTTATAAGCGGAAATGTGAGCCTCTATAACGAGACGAGGGGAAAACCCGTCTATCCCACGCCCGTAATAGGAATGCTCGGAATAATAGAGGACATGGATAAAAGGTGCACCCTCTCCTTCAAGGACGAGGGGGATGAGGTCTTCCTCGCGGGAAAGGAAGATGTGGACCTATCGGGAAGCGAATATCTCTCCTTTATAAAAGGGATGATAAGGGGAAAGCCCGATATAGACCCCGAGTTTGAGAAAAGGCTTCAGGAATTTATACTAAAGGCTATAGATATGGCTCTCATCAAATCAGCCCATGATGTATCAAAGGGGGGGCTCATCGTCGCCCTCGCCGAATGTTCGATTAAAGGGGATAAGGGCTTTTCGGGCTATATAAAGCCCGAAAGAAGGCTCGATGAGGAGCTATTCGGCGAGACCCCCTCGAGGGTTGTATTGAGCACAGATAAAGGGGAGGAACTTGAAAAGCTCGCAAAGAAATACGGAATACCTTTAAAAAAGCTCGGTGTTGTTAAGGAAGAGCCGATATTTGAGATAAAGGGCTTGGTGAGGATCGAGCTTTCAAGGATAAAGGAGGTATATGAAAAATCCCTTGAGGATGCTGTTCTGGGGGGATATAATTTAGTGGGATGAAGGTTATTTTTATAAAAGATGTGGAGGGTGTTGGGAAGGAGGGGGAGATAAAGGAAGTTAGCGATGGATACGGGAGGAATTATCTTATACCGAAAGGTCTCGCCCTCCCCGCAACCCCATCGTATTTGAAGGAATATGAGAAGAGGAGGGAGGCTCTTGAGAGGAGGAGGGAGAGGGAGAAGAAGATGGCTCTTTCTCAGGCTGAGAAGATAGGGAAGCTTGATATAAAACTTTATTTGAAGATGGGGGAGGGAGGAAAAGTATACGGTTCCATAACATCCTCAGATATAGCGAAGGCTTTATCGGAGAAGGGGATAGAGGTAGATAAAAAGGGTATATCCCTTGAGGAGCCGATAAAGGAGCCCGGCGAATACGAGGTTGAGATAAAACTCCACCCCGAGGTTAAGGCTAATTTGAAGCTGAAGGTAGAAGGGAGGTGAGGGGATGGGGGAAAGGATTCCCCCGCATGATATAGGTGCGGAGGAGGCTGTCCTCGGCTCGATTCTCATAGACGGGGAAGCTATTTTCAAGGTCCTTCCTTTCCTCAAACCGGATGATTTCTACAGGGAGAAGAACAGGTGGGTGTATGAAGCATGTATCTCCCTTTTCGAGAGGGATGAGCCCATAGATCAGATAATGGTTGCGGAGGAATTATCCCGGAGGGGGAAGTTCGAGGCTATAGGAGGGATGGAGTATATAAAGCACCTTATAGACAGGACGCCGACATCACTCAATATCGAGGAATACGGCGAGATAGTTCACAGGCTCGGGGTTATGAGAAGGCTTATAAAATGTGCGGAGAAGATAGCGGATATAGGATACGAGTCTCCGCCCGATATAGATTCAGCCCTTTCAAGAGCCGAGGCTCTTCTGTACGGGCTTAGATACGGGGAGGAGAGGAAGGATTTCCTTCACCTCCGTGATATCCTCGATAAATATTTTGAGGAGAGCGGGTTTGTCCCGAGGAGGGACGGATATCTTCCCCATGTGCCGACAGGTTTTTCGGATCTTGACAAGCTTTTAGGAGGTCTTCAGAGGTCCGATATGATAGTCCTCGCTGCAAGACCCAGCCTCGGGAAAACGAGCCTCGCCCTGAACATAGCGAGGAATGCGGCAATCGAACACGGAGCGAGGGTTGGTATATTCAGCCTCGAGATGTCGAGGACGGAGCTCGCATACAGATTCATATCATCCGAATCAGGCGTCGATACCCAGAGGCTGAGGATAGACCAGTTAACAGATTCGCAGAGAGAAGCCGTTATGGAAGCGATGGGAATTCTTGCCGAGGCTGAGATATATATAGACGATTCCCCCTCCCTTCAGGATGCGGAGATGAGGGCGAGGGCTAAAAGGCTCCACAATGAAAAACCCCTCGACCTTCTCATCATAGACTACATCCAGCTCATGAAATCCTCGAGGAGGATAGAGGGAAGGGTTCAGGAGATGACGGAGATATCGAGGTCAATAAAGGAGCTTGCGAGGGAGCTCAATATACCCGTTATAGCCGTATCCCAGCTATCAAGAGCTCCCGAAACAAGGGCTGACCACAGACCTCTCCTCTCGGACCTGAGGGAGAGCGGCTCGATAGAGCAGGATGCCGATGTCGTCATCTTCATCCACAGGGACGACTTTTACTACACGAAGGAGGAATGGGAGAGGAAATTCCCCGACAAACCCTATCCCAAGGGGATAGCGAGGATAATAGTCGCAAAGCACAGGAACGGTCCGACGGGGGAGGTGCCCCTCATCTTCAAGGAGAGGTTTGCCAAATTTGAAGATGTGAGGGAGGAGAAGAGACTTCTGTGATGAAGTTTGAGGGATTTCCGAGGAGCATGAAATTCACGCCCATCCCATCCCCCTTCATAACGGGGCTCCTCAGGGAGATAGATGATATAAGGGAGCTCAAAGCCCTCCTCTATTTCTTCCACCTCCTTTATAAGAAGAAGGGCTATCCCAGATTTGTGAGGCTCTCGGAGATGGTCATCCTTTCGGGAGACAGGAGGGAGGATATAAGGGAGGGGATGGAGAGGGCATCAAGGAGGAAGATAGTTCTTCCCCTTCTCC
>CAZTWH010000008.1:0-10872 GCA_964617575.1 uncultured Dehalococcoidia bacterium | reverse complement strand
GGGGGGGGGGGTGGGGATATGGGGTGTTGATATAGGATGAGGAAGGAAATTTTTCTTTTCATCCTCTCCATGAGCCCTTTAGGGGAACTCAGGGCTTCCATACCCTTCGGTATTTTAAACGATATACCCATTTATATCGTCATCCCCTTATCAATAGCCGGAAACCTTGTCCCCGTCCTCTTCCTCCTCCTCCTTCTGCCCCTCATATCAAAGATAATTCTCAAAATCCCCTATATAGGCTCCTTATATTCGAAGTGGCTCCTGTACCTTGAGCGCAGGCATAAAAGGAAATTTTATAAATACGGGGTTTTTGCCCTTATCCCTTTTGTGGCTGTTCCCCTTCCGATAACGGGTGCGTGGACGGGTTGTTTTTTATCCTGGATATTCGGGATACCTTTTAAGAAGGCATTTCCCTTAATAGCGTGTGGCGTTGTTATAGCGTCGGGCGTGGTTACGGTTCTGACCCTTCTCGGGGTTGAGTTAAAGACCCATTTCCCTTGATATAATAAGCCTCATTATCTCGGATGTCCCCCCTCCTATGGTCAGGGCTTTCGCCTCCCTCCAGTACCTCTCCATATTGTTCTCGGGGAGGAGGGAATAACCTCCCATTATCTGCATGCCTGAGGTCGTAACCCTCTGGAATACTTCGGATGCGAAGAGTTTAGCCATGGCGCATTCCTTGGGAGCCCTGCCCTTCTCCTCGAGGATGTAGGCTCCCCTATATGCAAGGAGCCTCGCGGCATCCACCTCGGTCTGCATATTCGCGAGCATATGGGATATAGCCTGAAACTTCCCTACGGGTCTCCCGAACTGAACCCTCCTCCTCGCATATTCGCATGCGTCGAGAACAGCCGTCTGGGCGCATCCGACGAGGGCGGAAGCTATGGAAACCCTCTCAAGGTCAAGATGCTCAAGAATATAATCCCATCCCTTATCCCTCTCCCCTATAAGGTTCTCCTTCGGAAGCCTCACATTGTTGAGGAGTATCTCATAGGTTCCCGTAGCCCTCCTCGCTACCGTGGGGAGGAGGCGAAGCTCAAGACCCTCCGTATCATTGGGGAGGAGGAAAAGGCTTATTCCTTTATGCTTCGGGGCATCGGGGTTTGTCCTCGCCGCCAGAACTATTATGTTGTTTTTGGCACCAGCCCCCGATGCGAAAATCTTATGACCCTTTATCTCAAAACAATTCCCCCTATCCTCCGCGAAAGTTGTTATGGAGGCGGCATCCGAACCCGCCTCAGGCTCCGTGAGGGAGAAGGAAAACCTCACCTCCCCCCTCAAAAACCTCGGGATATACTTTCTCCTCTGCTCCTCGCTCCCGTGGTGAACTATATTCATAAAAGTGAAGGTCGACATGCTGTAAGCCGTCCCCACATCATATCCGTACTTCGCCACAGCCTCCGTGGTGAGGCAATACATTACGGGCGGAAGACCAAGTCCCCCGAGCTCCCGGGGCACAAGAACGCCTATCCATCCCCTCTCCACGATCTTCTCATATAGCTCGTAAGGATACCTCCTCTCCTCATCACACCTTCTGTAATACTCCCTCCCCCCAACCTCCTCAACAAGCTCATCCCACTTCCTCTTCCACTCCCTCTTCTCATCATCCGTAAACATCTCAAAATCATCCCATCATAAGGGGGACTTTTTGTCAATCCCGCAAAGGCGTATAATAGAGGTGGTGAAGAACACAGAGATAGCAAAAATATTTCAGGATATAGCTGACCTTCTTGAGCTTAAAGGGGAACTCCAGTTCAAGGTGAGGGCTTACCAGAGAGCGGCGAGGGCTATAGAGAGCCTCCCCGTCCCCATAGAGAAGCTCCTCGAGGAGGGGAAGCTCAGGGATATACCCGGTATAGGGGAGGCTATGGAGAAGAAGATAAAGGAGATCGTTGAAACGGGAAGGCTCGAGTACTATGAGAGGCTCAAATCCGAATTCCCGGAAGGTATAACAAGGCTCATGGATATACCGGGTGTTGGTCCCAAACTTGCCTTAAGGTTTGTGAAGGAGCTCGGGATAACAACGCCCGAGGAGCTTGAGAGGGCTATACTCGATGGGAAGGTTGCGAAGCTCCCGAGACTCGGAGAGAAAACGGCGCAGAATATATTGAAAAACATAAGGTCCATGAGGAGCAAGGAGAAGAGATTCCTCCTCGGGAAAGCCCTCCCCCTCGTTCGGGGCATAATTAAGAACCTGGAAGAGGTCCCGGGCGTCAAAAGCCTCGTCCCCGTCGGAAGCCTGAGGAGATTTAAGGAAACGGTAGGGGATATAGATATAATGGCTACATCCGAGAAACCAAAGGAGCTTATAGAAGCCTTCTCCGAGCTTCCCTTCATAGACGAGATATTAGCCAAGGGGACGACCAAGGCGAGCGCCATAATAGACGGAATACAGGTTGACCTGAGGGTTGTTGAGCCCGACAGCTTCGGCTCCCTTATCCAGTACTTCACCGGGAGCAAGGATCACAATATAGCTCTGAGGGAGAGGGGCATAAAGCAGGGACTCAAGCTCAGCGAATACGGGATAACTGATTTAAAGACGGGAAATCTTGAGAAATTCCCCACGGAGGAGGGTTTTTACGCAAGACTCGGTCTTCAGTATATACCTCCCGAGCTAAGGGAAGGGAGGGGGGAGATAGAGAAGGCTGAGAGATGGGAGATACCGGAGCTACTCAAGCTCGAGGATATAAGGGGCGACCTCCATATACATACGAAGTGGAGCGATGGGAGGGATTCCATAGAGGAAATAGCCCTTGAGGCTAAAAGGCGAGGCTATGAATATATAGCCATAACGGATCACTCAGCCGGGAGGGGGATAGCTAAAGGTCTCGACGCCGAAAGGCTCTTAAAACAGGTCGAGGAGATAAAATATCTGAATTCGAAAAACCTAGGCATAAGGATTTTATCCGGGATAGAGGTTGATATAAGGGCTGATGGGAGCCTTGACCTTCCCGATGAGGTTCTATCCCGCCTCGATATAGTTATAGCTGCTGTCCATTCAGCTATGAAGCAGGATGAACCCACAATGACGAGGAGGGTTATAAAAGCTCTTGAGAACCCCTATGTCAAGGTCTTAGCCCATCCCACATGCAGGCTCCTTGGCGAGAGGGAGCCTGTGAATATAGATATGGAGGAGGTCTTCAAAACATGCAAAAGGCTCGGGAAATTTTTGGAGATAAACGCCATGCCCGATAGG
Organism: uncultured Dehalococcoidia bacterium; assembly: GCA_964617575.1. Taxonomy (GTDB): domain Bacteria; phylum Chloroflexota; class Dehalococcoidia; order SZUA-161; family CAYRBX01; genus CAZTWH01. The sequence continues at coordinate 7,676 of CAZTWH010000008.1, read as the reverse complement.
CTCGACCTCCGCGATATCCACATAATGAGGGCTAAGGAATACGGGATAAAGCTTGTAATAGGGACGGACGCCCACTCCAGGGAGCACCTCGATTTCATGCTCTTCGGGGTCGGGACGGCGAGGAGGGGATGGGCTGTTAAGGAGGACATATTGAACACCCTCCCCTACGAAAAACTCATAGAAATCCTTAAGGGGGGAAATGACTAAAATATTTAAGCTTTTTATAAAATTCCTTCTCTGGTATTATGAGAGGGATTTAACGAGGAGAATGATAGAGATGCATGCCAGAGAGATGAGAAATTTATATGAGAGGGGGAGGAGATGAAGATAATGCTCATCCAGCCGAGGAGAAAGGATGGACTTGGTCTCACAGGTCTTTCTTGTCTTGAACCTTTAGCCCTTGAGTTCGTCGCATCTTCCGTAAAAGAACATGATATAAAGCTTATAGACCTTTTCGAGCCGAGGGAGATAGAAAAGGAGATAAAGAAATTCTCACCAGATATATGCGGGATATCCTGCTCCTTCACGATGGATGTCAATTATTCCCTCGAGATATCGAGGGTTATAAAGAGAGCGAGCCCCAGAACCCTCGTCTTCATAGGTGGTCATCATGCGAGCCTATCTCCCGAGAATTTCATGGTGGATAGTGTGGACGGGATCATACTGGGCGAGGGCGAGATAACATTTAGGGAGCTTGTTTCGAAAATATCGGGGGACGGGAGGCTCTCCGATGTCAGGGGTCTTCTTCTGAACACGGGCGAGGGATTTATGGAGACGGGTATAAGGGAGCTTGAGAAAAATATAGACCCTCTAAGACCCTTCAGGGAGATATCGAAGAAATACAGGAAGGCTTATTATTTCGGATTCGAGAGCCCCGTCGCCATGGTGGAGACCACGAGGGGATGTCCTTACAGGTGTACATTCTGCAGTGTTCATAAATTCTTCAGGGGAAAAGTGAGGATGAAGAGTCCGGAAGGTGTGGTGGAGGAGCTTATGGATCTGCCCGAGGAGGCTGTATTCTTCTCCGACGATAATTTCTTCATAAACCCGGAGAGGAGCATGAGGCTTGCGGAGCTCATAAAAAGGGAGGGGATAAGGAAGAGGTTCTATATTCAGGCGAGGAGCGATACCATAGTGAGGCACCCCGAGCTTGTAAAGGCATGGGCTGAGGTTGGTCTTAAAGGCGTTTTCATAGGGTTCGAGAGACCAGATGATGAGGGTCTATCAGAGCTAAGGAAACAAAACAAGGCAAAAAACAACGAGCTTGCTGTTGAGATAATAAAATCAGCGGGTGTTGGACCCACGGGGACATTTATAATAGAGCCTGAGGAGACGAGGGAGGGATTCAGGAGAATACTCGCCTATGCCAAAAAGCTCGGTCTTAGGTCATGCGGATTCACGGTCCTCACGCCCCTCCCCGGGACGGAACTTTTTGAGAAGGTCAAGGATAAGATAACGAGCTTCAACTGGGACCTCTATGACTGCCTCCATGCCGTTCTCCCGACAAAACTTCCCCTCAATGAATTCTATGAAGAGCTTTCCAAGTTATATAAAGCATTCTTTGAGACATCCGTGAGCGGTATGGAGAGCGTGAGGAACGCCCTCAAAATGCTCCGTGAGGGGAAAGCATCCATCGCCCTTGTTAAGAAGCTCATGAGAGCTGCGAAGATGCTTATAAATCCAGAGTGTTATCTTGAGGGGCATGCTTCTTGCGGTGGACATAGGTAATACAACAACGGGTATAGGGATATTCGAGGGGGAGAGGTTAAAAACAACCCTGAGGATAGCCTCTCGGGTCCATCAGCTCCCGGATGAATATGCCGCCATAATATTCGAGATATTGAAGACAAGGGGGATAAGGAGGGAGGATATAAGCGATGCCGTTATATGCAGTGTCGTTCCCCCCCTCACGGGTGTATTCGAGGAATTCTCCCGAAATTACTTAAGTAAAGAACCCCTTATAGTGAGGGCGGGGATAAAGACGGGTGTGAGGATAAGGATAGAGAATCCGAAGGAGATAGGTTCGGACAGGATAGTAAATGCCGTTGCGGCTCACCGCCTATACGGGGGACCCGTTATAGTTATAGACATGGGGACGGCGATAACATTCGATGCTGTATCAAAGGATGGGGATTATCTCGGAGGTCTTATATTCCCCGGTGTGATGATAGCCTCGGAATCCCTCTTCATGAGGACGGCGAAGCTCCCGAGGGTTGAGATATTAAAACCCGATGGCATAATAGGGAGGAACACAACCCATGCCATCCAGTCGGGTCTTTTTTACGGCTATCTCTCCCTCATAGAGGGCATAGTTTACAGGATGAAGAAGGAACTCGGGGGGGATGCCCTCGTCGTCGCCACGGGGGGATATACAAATCTCTTCTTCCCGGAGACGGATGTTATAGACAAGGTCGAACCCCATCTAACCCTTAAAGGTCTTAGGATAATATATGAAATGAACAGGGGGAAAAGGTGAGGCTTTTTGAGGGGAAGGTTGTGGTCCTGGGTGTGACGGGGAGCATAGCTATATATAAAATCCTCGACCTTATACCTATGCTGAAAAATGAGGGCATAGATGTTGAGGTTGTGATGACGGAGTCCGCGAGAAAGCTTATAACCCCTCTCCCCTTCCAGAGCCTTTCCGGAAAACCCGTCCACACGGATATGTTCAAACCCATAAGGGAATATGAGATAGAACACATATCCCTTTCGAGGAAGGCGGATTTAATCCTCATAGCACCCGCAACCGCAAATACCATAGCAAAGCTCGCAAACGGCATAGCCGACGACCTTTTATCAGCAACAGTCCTATCATCAAGGTCTCCGGTAATAATAGCCCCCGCCATGCATCACGATATGTATGAGAACCCGATAACAAAGGAGAATATAGAAAGGCTTAAGAAGAGGGGCTTTATATTCGTTGGTCCCGAGAAGGGAAGGCTCGCATCCGGCGAGGTCGGCGTGGGAAGGCTCTCCGATATAGATGATATTTTCGGAGCCGTCCTCATGACCCTCGGAAGGGAAGGAGACCTTAAGGGGAAAAGGATTCTCGTAACGGCGGGAGGAACCCAGGAGCCGATGGACCCCGTGAGATACATAACAAACAGATCCTCCGGGAAGATGGGTTATGAGATAGCCGAGGCTGCGAGAAACAGGGGCGCCCATGTAATCCTCATAACAGCCCCGACAAATCTAAAACCCCCATATGGAGTTGAAGTTATAAGGGTTAGAAGGGCATGTGAGATGAGGGATAAGGTTCTTGAGCTTGAGAAAAATGTTGATGCCGTTATAATGGCTGCCGCCGTCTCCGATTACTCCCCGAAGGAAATAAGGGAGGAGAAGATAAAGAGGGAGGAGAGGCTCATCCTCGAGCTCGAGAAAACACCGGATATAATAGGTGAAGTTGAAGGACCTTTGAAGATAGGCTTCGCCCTCGAGACCCACGACCTCGAGGAGAACGCGAGGAAGAAGCTCCGGGAGAAAAAGCTCGACCTTATAGTCGCGAACGAGGTATCTGAGGTGAGCGGTTTTGAGGTGGACACTAATAAAATAACAATAATAAGGAAAGACGGAGAGATAAAGAGATATCCGGTTCTTCCGAAGAAAGAGGTCGCCCATATAATCCTCGATGCCTTGAGGGAGGAGATATGAGTCTTATGGAAAAGGACCCTGCTATAGGCTCCGCCATAAGGAGGGAGGGGAGAAGGCAGTTTCTCACCATAAATCTCATAGCATCCGAGAACTATGCGAGCGAGGCGGTTCTTGAGGCTCAGGGCTCATACCTCACGAACAAATACGCCGAGGGATACCCCGGGAGAAGATTTTATGGCGGGTGTGAGGAGATAGACGAGGTTGAAAGGCTCGCCATAGAAAGGGCTAAAAAACTTTTCGGAGCCGAGTATGCAAATGTCCAGCCCCACTCGGGGACCCAGGCTAACATGGCTTCTTACTTCGCCCTCTTAAAACCCGGGGACAGGATTCTGGCTATGGCGAGGGCATCAGGAGGGCATCTAACCCACGGGACGCCCGTCAACTTCTCGGGATGGCTCTTCGATTTTTCCTTCTACGAGGTGGACAGGGAAACTGAGATGATAAATTATGATGAGGTCCTGAGGATAGCGAAGGAGACAAGACCCAAGCTTATAGTAGCGGGTGCGAGCGCATACCCGAGGATAATAGAATTCGGGAAGCTTAAGGAGATAGCGGATGAGGTTGGAGCAAAGCTCATGGTTGATATGGCTCATATAGCGGGTCTTATAGCGGCAAAGCTCCACCCCGACCCCGTCCCCTTCGCGGATGTTATAACATCCTCGACCCACAAGACACTCCGGGGTCCGAGAGGAGGGTTTATACTCGCGAAGGAGAAATACTCCGGCGACATAGACAGGGCTATATTCCCCGGAACACAGGGGGGACCCCTTATGCATGTCATAGCTGCGAAGGCTGTTGCTTTCAAGGAAGCGATGGGGGAGGATTTCAAAGAATACCAGAGGAATGTGATAAAGAACGCAAAAACTCTCGCTGAGGAGATAAAGAAAGGGGGTATAAGGCTTGTATCCGGAGGAACGGATAACCATATGCTTCTTCTGGACCTCCGCTCCCTCGGAATAACGGGGAAGGAAGCAGAAGAAGCCCTCTCCGAGGCGGGAATAATAGTGAATAAGAATTCCATCCCCTTCGACCCGAGCCCCCCGGCGTATGCGAGCGGGATAAGGATAGGGACGCCTGCCGTGACATCGAGGGGGATGGGGGAGGGGGAGATGAAAATAATAGCGGAAATGCTCCTCAAGGTCCTTCTGAATATAAAAAACAGGGATTTGAGGAAAAAGGTAAGGAAGGAGGTTGAGGAATTAGCCGGATCCTTTCCCGCACCCGGTCTTAAATCTGATATAATGGTTAGGGGAGGGGATGCGGGATAACGGAAAAGGTAAGGGGGGATGCCCAGCGGGTATTTATCAGACGGGCTTTGCGTTATTTCTACCAGAATATAAGGAGGACAAAGGAGTGAAGAGGGAATACGAGATAACTTTGATAGCCCATCCCGAGCTTTCGCCCGAGGATGTGCCGAAAGCCCTTGAGAAAATAAAGGGGGTGATAGAGGATAAGGGTGGGGAGATAAAGGAGGTGAAGGACTGGGGGAGGAGGAAATTCGCATATCCCATATTGAGGTCATCGAAGAGATATACGGAGGGGAATTATTTCTACATAGAGTTCCTTATGGAGCCCGAGAAGACGAGGGAGCTCGAATCCACGCTCAATCTCGTGGAGGAATGCTTCAGGTATCTTATCGTGAGGAAGGATAGGAGGAGGTGATGGCTTATCTTAACAGGATAATGATTATAGGAAATGTGGGGACCGACCCTGAGATGAGGTTCACACCCAACGGGACGCCCATAACTTCCTTCAGACTCGCCACATCGAGGGTTTATACGACATCAACGGGTGAGAGGAGGAAGGAAACGGAATGGTTTGATGTTATAACGAGGGACAAACAGGCTGAGACATGCAACCAGTTCCTGACGAAAGGTCAGAAAGTATATGTGGAGGGGAGGCTGAGGACTCGCAGCTGGGAGGGGAGCGATGGTCAGAGAAGGTTTCGCCTCGAGATCCATGCGACGAGGGTGATATTCCTCGATAGAAAACAGCCCGTTCAGATAGAGGAGCCCGTGGAAACAGAAGAGGCGGAGCCTGAGGAATTGGGGGAGGATATCCCTTTTTAAAAAACTTATAAGGGGGGGATATGGATTTAGGGCTTAAAGGAAAGACGGCTATAGTAACGGGAGGCGCTTCAAATATAGGGAGGGCTATATCCATGACGCTTGCGAGGGAGGGGTGTGATGTGGTGATAGCTGATATAGACGAGGAGGGGGCTCAGAAGGTTGCGGAAAAGGCTAAAGCGGAGGGGTATGAGGGGAAAATAGTGCCCATAAAGACTGATGTGACGAGCCTTGAATCCTTCGAGAACTGCTTCAAAAAGACCCTTGAGATGTTCGGAAAGCTGGATATACTCGTAAACAATGTGGGATGGGATAGGCTCCAGCTCTTTATAGAAACAACCCCGGATTTCTGGGACAGGGTTATAAATTTAAATTACAAGAGCGACCTTATAACCCTGAAAACGGTTCTCCCGCATATGATAGAGAGGAAATACGGGAGGATAGTGAGCATAAGCTCCGATGCCGGAAGGGTAGGGGAGTACAGGGAGGCTGTGTATTCCGGATGCAAGGCAGGTGTTATAGCTCTTTCAAAGGCTGTAGCGAAGGAGGTCGGAAGATATAATATAACGGTAAATGTTGTCTGCCCCAGCGTCGTTATCCCCGAGGAGGAGGAGACGGGTAAGCACAGCATGTGGGCAAGCCCCGACCTCCAGAAATATAGGGAGGCGAAGGATAAGATAGCCCAGTCATACCCTCTGAGAAGGCTCGGGACTCCTCAGGATATAGCTAACGCCGTGGCTTTCCTCGTATCCGATGCAGCAAGCTTCATAACAGGTCAGACATTGAGCGTGAACGGCGGATACTCCATGATGTGAGAAGACCTTTCGTGAAAGGCTTGGGGGATATGAGAAGGGGATTCCCGCAGGGGGGGATTCCCGCGCAATTTATATGACATAAGGATGTACACCCCTCTATGGGCTCGAATTTCCCGCTCTGGTTCTTTTTTGAGAAGGGGAGGGGGAAGCCCTCGCATGTTTTTATACCGGGGGAGTGGAATTCCTCGCCGAGCTCCTGACATATCCCGTAGGTCATATTATTTTTATGAGCTATCTCCCTCAATCTTAGGTGAAGCTCCTCCCTTAAATCTCTCCTCAAAAAATATCCCGGAACACCTGATATGACCTCGAATTTATATTCCTCCTCGAATCTTGAGGCTTCGGCTTTTGAGAACCTCTCTATAACCCTTTTAACCTTGTATAAAGAGCCCTCGCCTTTCGGATTTTTTCTCTTTGTGAGCCTTCCCGTGCTCACGATTAGATGCCTCGCCCCGCTCTCCGAGAAAAGCTCTATAATCCTCTCAACCTCACCGAGCCAGCCCTCCCCATAAATAGCCCTGAAAAGATGGGGAAATAAAGGATCAAGGCGAACATTAACCCTTATACCAAGAGACGAGAGTCTCTTCACATAATTTATACGCTCTCCGAAAGGAGGGGCTTTTGATAGGAGGGGGAGGATGTCCTCCGTCCCCTCTATCGTTATCGAGACGATTTTCGGCTCGAACTCTTTAAAGCCCTCGACTTCTAAAAGAAATGTCGGATCTCCCTTGGTTGTTATGAGGAAGGGGATGTTATAGCTTATGAGGAGTTTCATAAGCCTTTTCATCTCCCTTCTTAACTCATTTATATTCTGGCAGGGGTCCGAGATGTTCGATATGGATACGGGCGGGCATAGTTTGAGCTTTTTCAGGTCCTTTTCAACAAGCTCGGGTATGTTATTGTATATAATCATATCTTCTGAGAAATCCGAATATATAGCCGTTCTCGCATAGCAGTAAATGCAGTTATGGATGCAATGGCTGGGACCCGGGGGAGTGAGGTTGATAATCCAGAAATGGGGGCATTTTCTATCGGGCGTCCTGTAGGGGAAATCGTGAAGGGTCGAGCCCCTCTTCGGAACAAGCCTCATCTCAAACCCCAAGCCATTTCCTAAAAGAGTCGGCTATTTCTTTGTAAAGCTTGA
>CAZTWH010000007.1:0-11105 GCA_964617575.1 uncultured Dehalococcoidia bacterium | reverse complement strand
ATCTCCTCCTCTATATGCTCGGGAGGCACGGGTCTCTCAAGACCCGTGTAAAAGCCCAGAAGGATCATGTTCATGGCATAAATCCCACCGAGCTCAATGGCTTTCTTCTGCGCCGGAACTTTTACGGAAATTATACCCTCCCTCCCAACATCCCCCTCAAGCTCCGAGCCCTCGTATATGAATTTCCCCCCTTCCCTCACCCTCCCGAGGAAGGGCTCTATCTGGGAGGGGTCGAGAACAACAACAGTCCCGGCTTCCTTAAGGATAGGCGAGCCTATCCTCTCATCGGATAAAATGACCGTGCACTCACAGGAGCCCCCCCTCATGGTGGCGAAATAGGTCGGCGACATGACGACATTGCTGTATACTTTGACGCCAGCCTTCGCTATAAGTTCACCGAAAACAAGAACACCCCTTCCTCCTATCCCCGCTGCTAAAACCTCCCTCCTCATATCTCCTCCAGGTCTATAAATTCACCGAGAGGAAATTCGGAAAGCATCTTCTCCTCTATAAATTTCAGGGATTCTATGGGGGAAAGATGCCAGTCCGTAGGGCAGGCGGATATTATCTCAACAAATGTGAAACCTATATCATCCATCTGTTTTTTAAGAGCTTTTTTTACATATTCTTTGGTCCTTTTATAGTTCTGGGGCGTGTGAACGGAACCCCTCGCGGAGTAGCAAACGCCTTTTATATGGGATAGAAGTTCGGCTGTCTTTATGGGATATCCATCCCTTTTCGGATCCCTTCCCTCGGGTGTTGTTGATGTTCTCTGACCTATGAGGGTTGTCGGTGCGAGCTGCCCCCCTGTTGTTCCGTAGTTGGCGTTGTTCGCCATTATAACCGTTATCCTCTCCCCCCTCATAGCGGCGTTTATAAGGGAGCTAGCCCCTATAGCTATGCAATCCCCATCCCCCTCTATCGTGTAGACGACGGCTTCCCTCCCCAAAACCCTTTTTATAGCAGTCGCCACATCGGGCGCCCTTCCATGGGCTGTATTTATCCCATCCGTATCTATTCTTATCGGAAACCTGTGATTACACCCCACCCCCGCCACACATATAACCCTCCCCTCTATCCCCAGCTCCTCTATAACCTCCGCCATTAATTTCTCTATAAGGGGATGATGACACCCGGGGCAGTGGGTAAAGAGGTGGGGGGCGTCCTTAAGGATAAGCCTCGGGACCCCGTATACCTTCATACCGCCTCCTCTATCTTCTCAAGAACCTTCTCGGGGAAAATCATCCCGCTCGCCGTCTTTAAGTGCCTGTCAAGGGAGCTTACAAGCCGAACGGTTGCCTCATCCCCGACTATCTCCTTTACATCCTCAAACATGAGACCGAGGTTATCCTCAACAACTATAAAAAGGGAGCCCCTTTTCCTCTTCACTCGCTCCTTCGGGAAGGGCCAAAGGGTTATGGGTCTTAAAAGACCGACCTTTATCCCCTTCCTCCTCGCCACCTCTATGGCATCCATCGAAACCCTCGCGCAGTATCCGAAAGCTACAACCACGACCTCCGCATCATCAAGGTAAAGCTCTTCATATCTAACCTCTTTCTCCATCTCTTTGAACTTCTTCGAGAGCGTATCAAGAAGGTCGAGATATGTCGGGTGAGCGCCACCGGCATGACCCGTTGTTGTAAGTATGAGCCTTCTTCTCCCATCCTTGTGTTTATCCTTGCCCCTTATAGCCCACTCCTTAGGGGGAAGGGGTCCGAAATCGAGCTTCCTCAAAACAAGATTCTCCCTCATCTGTGCTATTATGGCGTCCATGGTTACTATTACGGGGTTTCTGTACTTATCCGCGAGGTAAAATGCGAGCTGGACGAGGTCGAAGACCTCCTGAACGGATGCGGGCGCGAGAACTATGTTCTTATACCCGCCGTGTCCTCCTCCTTTTGCGGAATAATAATCCATCTGGGAGTGCTGGGTTGTTCCCATCCCGGGACCTCCCCTCTGGATGAGGACTATAACCCCGGGTAGTTCCGCATTAACCATGTGGGATATTCCTTCGAGCATGAGGGAGTATCCCTGACTCGCCGTCGATGTCATAGCCCTTACTCCGCAAGCAGCCGCGCCGAAGAGCATGTTTATGGAGCTCGTCTCTGAGTGGGTCTGGAGGAAAACCTTCCCCCTCTTCGGAAATTCACGGGCGAACCATTCTATAACCTCGTTCTGCGGAGTTATGGGATAGCCGAAGAAGGCTTCGCAGCCCGCCATAAGGGCTCCCCACCCGACAGCCTCATTCCCCTGGGCGAGGATTTTATCCATCACCCCTCCTCATATTTGTAAACCTCTATGGCGAAGGCGGGACACATCCATGCACATACGGCACACGCCGTGCATCTATCAGGGTTGACAAATTCGGGTATGAGATAGCCCTGAGGACTCACCTTATTGCCCTTTATCTCTATACATCCCCTCTTGCAGAAATACGCGCAGTACCCGCACTCCTTGCATGCCTTCTCATCTATAACTATCCTCCCCCCTCATCTCCCCTTGAACTTGGGAGCCCTCTTCTCCTCAAAAGCCCTTATCCCCTCCAGAGCATCCTCGCTCATGAAGTGCCTCACAGCGGTCTCTATCTCAAGCTCGCACGCCGTCTCCGTATCCGTCTCAAGGCTCCTGTTTAGGAGCATTTTTATAGCCCTTGAAGCAACAGGGCTTTTGTCCCTCAGATTTTTGGCTATGTTCTCCGTCTCCTCTATGAGCTTGTCCGCGGGAACAGCCCTGTTGACAAGACCCCATTCGCATGCCTCTTTGCCTGATAGCCAGTTCCCGAGGAGTATGAGCTCCTTCGCCCTCCTCCTCCCTATAGCCCTCGGTATCCTCACGGTATTACCGCCACCGGGTATGAGACCGAAGTTGGCATGCTGGTCCCCTATCCTCGCATCCTCAGCCGCAACTATAATATCGCAAGCCTGAGCAAGCTCAAGACCTCCCGCGAGAACAAATCCGTGAACACAGGCTATAACAGGCTTCGGAAGCTCCTCTATCCTCTTCATAACGCGATGGAAAAGCCTTATATAGGAGTAGAATTTCTCCCTGTCCTTCAAAAGCTCCTTTATAGCCTTGAGGTCGGCGCCCGCGCAGAAAGCCCTCCCCTCACCCCTTATAACCACAACCCTTATATCATCATCCCCCTCAGCCTCCAGGATAGCCCCCTCTATATCGAGAAGAAGCCTCTCATTCAGGGCATTCAAAGCATCAGGTCTGTTCAGAACTATCCACGCTATACCCTCCTTCTTCTCAAACAAAATACTCTCGTATTTCATACCCCACCTCCTTTTATTTTTATTATACACCTCCTCTCGGCTATACTTTAATTTGAGATGATGGGAGCCGTGGTCCTCGGGGCGGGGAAAGGGGAAAGATTGGGCGGGAAAGATAAGCTTTTTATAAGAATAGGAAGAAGAACCCCCTTCTTCTTCATAATGAAAGCCCTCGAGCTCTCGGAATGTGTCGATGAGGTCGTCCTCGTCCTCTCGGAAAGAAATATAAAAAAAGGGAAAAAAGCTATATCAGGGCTTAAAAAACCGTGTAAGGTGTGCCTCGGGGGGGAGAGGAGAAGGGACTCCGTATATGAGGGTCTCAAGCTCATAACAAAGGAATGGGTCCTCATCCACGACGGCGCAAGACCCTTCCTAACACCCGAGCTGATAGAGAGGGGATTTGAGAAGGCGAGAAAAAAGGGAGCGGCAATAGCAGCTGTTCCGGCAAAGGACACAATAAAGCTCGCCTCCCGCGGCAGAATAATAAAAACGGAGCCGAGGGAACTCCTGTGGCACGCCCAGACTCCCCAGATCTTCCTCAGGGAAAACCTCATAAAAGCCCACGAGATGATAAAAGAGGACCTCCCCGACGACGCATCAATAATGGAGAAGGCTGGATTCGATGTATATATATTCATGGGCTCATACGACAACATAAAAATAACAACACCGGAGGATGTAGAGCTCGCAAAAATAATAGCCAGAAGATATGAGAATAGGTATAGGATATGATATACATAGGCTCGTTGAGGGGAGAAGGCTCATAATAGGAGGGGTCCATATCCCCTTCGAAAAAGGTCTTGCAGGACACTCGGACGGGGATGTCCTCATCCACGCGATAATAGACGCCCTCCTCGGAGCAGCAGGACTACCCGATATAGGAAACCAGTTCCCACCCGATGACCCCAAATATAAGGACATAGACAGTAAAATCCTTCTAAGATTAACAATGGAGAAGATAAAAGACTTCTCAATAGTAAACATAGATGCTACAATTATAGCGGAGGAGCCAAAGCTCTCCCCCTTCATAGAGGAGATGAAAGAAAACCTTTCCCCCATCCTGAAAACGGGTAATATATCAATAAAGGCGAAAACGAACGAGAAAATCGGGGAAATAGGAAGGGGGGAGGCTATAGCATCAATAGCAGTAGTCCTTATAAGCCATGAAAATATATAACACCCTCACAAGAAGAAAAGAGGAGTTCATCCCACAGGGCGATGAGGTGAAAATATACGTCTGCGGAATAACACCTTACGACTTCTGCCATGTGGGACATGCCCTTAGCTATACCTTCTTCGATACCCTGAGAAGATACCTCGAATATAAAGGATATAAGGTCAAATATGTCCAGAACTTCACTGATATAGACGATAAAATAATAGAAAGAGCAAAAAAATTAAATACCACCCCAAAAGAACTCGCAGAAAAATATATCAAAGCCTACTTCGAGGATATGGATAAACTTAATATAAAAAGGGCGGATATATATCCGAGGGTTACGGAGGAGATAGGGGTTATAGTGGAGATGATAAGGGTTTTGATTGATAAGGGTTATGCTTATGAGAGGGGAGGGGATGTATATTTCAGGGTTAGGAGGGATGTTGATTATGGGAAGCTAAGTGGTAGGAGGCTTGAGGACATGAGGGCTTACTCTGAGCCCTCGGAGGGCAAAGAGGATCCTCTTGATTTCGCCTTATGGAAGGCTCACAAACCCGGGGAGCCCTACTGGGATAGCCCTTGGGGGAGGGGGAGACCGGGTTGGCATATAGAGTGCAGCGCCATGGCTATAAAATATCTTGGTGAGACGATAGACATCCATGGAGGAGGTGAGGACCTCATCTTTCCCCATCATGAGAACGAGATAGCCCAGTCGGAGAGCTATACGGGGAAGACCTTTGTTAGATACTGGGTTCACAACGCCCTTCTTAAGCTCGGTGGGGAGAAAATGAGCAAATCAACGGGGAAGCTTATAAGCCTGAGAGAGGCTTTATCAAAATTCAACCCCGATGCCTTAAGACTATTTCTCCTCTCATCCCATTACAGGACGCCCTTATCCTACAGCGAGGAGGGGATAAGGGGTATGGAGAGGGCTCTTCTCAGGGTAAGGAGCGCCCTATTCGAAGAAGGGGGTGAGGGGGAGGAGCTCGACCCCGAGCCCTTCATGAGAAAATTCATAGAGGCGATGGATGACGACCTTGACACGCCGAAGGCTATAGCGAGCATGTTCGAGCTCGCGAGGGAGATAAACAGGGGGAGGGAGGAGGGGAAGGATATAAGGAGGGCTCAGGAAAGGCTCCGGGAGATGACGGAGATACTGGGTCTCAGATTTGAGGAGAAAAAACTTGATATAGAGCCCGTATTGGAAATTCTTATAGATGTGAGGGACAGGATGAGGAAAGAGAGGAGGTGGGATATAGCTGACATGATAAGGGAGCGTTTGGGAGAGCTCGGCATAATTCTTGAGGACACGCCGAAGGGGACGAGGTGGAGGATAGCTTGACAACTCCCTCCTTCTCAAAAATAATATAATAATGAGAGCCCGGGTGGCGCAATGGAAGCGCAGCCGACTTGTAATCGGCAGGTTGTGGGTTCAAATCCCACCCTGGGCTTATGGCGGGGTGCCGGAGTGGACAATCGGAGCGGACTGTAAATCCGCCGCCCTCAGGGCTTCGTAGGTTCGAATCCTACCCCCGCCACTTGCCCACATAGCTCAGGGGGTAGAGCGCGTTCTTGGTAAGGACGAGGTCGGGGGTTCAAATCCCCCTGTGGGCTTTTATAAAATATTTTTTAGGAGGTTGGGAACATGGCTAAAAAGGTTTTTGAGAGGAAAAAGCCCCATGTGAATGTGGGGACGATAGGGCATGTTGACCATGGTAAGACGACTTTGACATCAGCCATAACGAAGGTTCTTTCGACCGCTACGGATACCCAGTTTGTCCCGTTTGAGGCTATAGACAACGCCCCTGAGGAGAGGGCGAGGGGGCTTACCATCGCTATAGCTCACATAGAATATGAGACGGAGAAGAGGCATTATGCCCATGTCGACTGTCCGGGGCATGCTGACTATATAAAGAACATGATAACGGGTGCCGCCCAGATGGATGGCGCAATACTTGTTGTCGACGCCAACGAGGGTCCCATGCCTCAGACGAGGGAGCATATACTCCTCGCCCGTCAGGTAGGTGTCCCTTACATAGTTGTCGCCCTTAACAAGATAGACACAATGGAGGATGAGGAGCTTATAGAGCTTGAGGAGATGGAGATAAGGGACCTTCTGAACAAATACGAGTTTCCCGGCGATGAGGTGCCCCTTATAAGGGTTAGCGCCTTAAAGGCTCTTGAATGTGGCTGTGGCAAGAGGGAATGTGAATGGTGTGGCAGGATATGGCAGCTCATGGATGCTGTTGATGAATACATACCTGTTCCCCAGAGAGATGTTGATAAGCCCTTCCTTATGCCTGTTGAGGATGTCTTCGGGATAAAGGGGAGGGGCACTGTTGCTACCGGGAGGGTTGAGAGGGGGGTCTTAAGACCGGGTGATGAGGTGGATATAGTCGGCTTTGAGGAGACAAAGAGGACGGTTGCCGTAAGCATAGAGATGTTCCACAAGACCCTGTCGGAGGCTCTCCCCGGCGATGCCATAGGCGTTCTCCTGAGGGGTGTTGAGAGGGACGAGATAGAGAGGGGCATGGTTCTCGCGGCACCCGGCTCCATAGGTCCCCATACGGAATTTGAGGCTGAGGTATATGTTCTCACCAAGGAGGAGGGGGGAAGACACACTCCCTTCTTCTCGGGGTATAAGCCTCAGTTCTATATAAGGACGATGGATGTCACGGGCGAAATAAAGCTCCCCGAGGGCGTTGAGATGGCTATGCCCGGGGATAATGTCAGGATGAGGGTGAAGCTCATATACCCCGTAGCCCTTGAGGAAGGTCTTAGGTTCGCGATAAGGGAAGGAGGGAGAACGGTAGGAGCTGGTGTTATAACAAAGCTCCTTGACTGAAGGGTGATGCCTTATGGCTAAAAAGGGAGACAGGATAATAATAACCCTCGCCTGCACCCAATGTAGGGAGAGGAATTACACGACGGAGAAAAATAAGAGAAATGACCCGGGGAGGCTTGAGCTTAAGAAATTCTGCCCGAGATGTAGGACCCATACCCTCCACAGGGAGGTCAGGTGAGGGTTTTTGCCTTGAGGAGAGTTCGGGGGATCATAAATTTCTTCAGGGAAACATGGGAGGAGCTTAAAAAGGTATCATGGCCCACAAGGAGGGAGGCGGGATATCTTACAGCCCTTGTTATACTGCTCTGTGTTATTGTGGCTGTGCTCCTCGGTCTCTTTGACTACGGTTTTTCAAAACTTGTTGACCTTTTTCTTGTGAGGTGAAGTATGGAGGAGAGGTGGTATGTGATTCACACCTATTCGGGTCAGGAGGAGAAGGTAAAGGCTAATCTTGAGCAGAGGATAGAGTCCATGGGTGTGAGGGACAAGATTCTCGAGGTCATTGTCCCTCAGGTTGAGGAGATAGAGATAAAGGAGGGGAAGAAGACGAAGGTCAAAAAGAGGCTCTTCCCCGGGTATATCCTCGTGAAGATGAAGTTTGACCCTAAGAAGGACCCGAAGACATGGTTCGTCGTCAGGAACACCCCCGGTGTTACGGGATTTGTCGGAGCAGGTGGTCAGCCGACGCCTCTCGACGATGAGGAGGTTGAGAGGATATTCAGCGAGATGAGAAGGGAGACGCCGAGGATAATGGTGGAGTTCAAGGAGGGGGATGTTGTTAAGATAACAAGCGGTCCCTTCGCGGACTTCTCGGGCGTGGTTGATGAGATAAATCTTGAAAGGGGGAAGGTTAAGGTTCTCGTATCCTTCTTCGGAAGGGATACCCCCCTCGAGCTCGAGCTCTCTCAGGTGAGGAGGATGTGATGGCTAAGAAGGTCAAAGCCATTATAAAAATGCAGCTTAAGGCAGGGGAGGCGACGCCGGCACCCCCCGTGGGACCCGCTCTGGGTCCATACGGCGTCAATATAATGGCTTTCTGCAAGGAATATAACGAGAAGACGAAGGACAGAATAGGCTCCGTCGTCCCGGTGGAGATAACGATATACGAGGACAGGAGCTTCTCATTCGTCATAAAAACACCACCCGTCTCTGATCTACTCAAAAAAGCCCTAAATATAGAGAAGGGCAGCGGTGAGCCGAATGTGAAAAAAGTTGGTAAAATATCGAGGGAGAAGATAAAGGAAATAGCCGAGATGAAGATGCAGGATCTCAATGCCAAGGATCTCGAGGGCGCTATGAGGATAGTCGAGGGGACGGCGAGAAGTATGGGAATAGAGGTGGAGTGATGGCTAAAAGGGGAAAGAAATACACGGAGGCTTTGAAGAAGATAGATAAAACAAAGCTATATTCACCGAGGGAAGCGATAGAGCTTCTCAAAGAGTTAAGCTACGCAAATTTTGATGAGACGGTTGAGGTTCATATAAGGCTCGGAGTGGACCCCCGCCATTCGGATCAGCAGGTAAGGGGGGTTGTTCAGCTCCCCCACGGTCTCGGGAAGAAGATAAAGGTCCTCGTTTTCGCGCAGGGTGAAGCGGAGAGGATAGCAAAGGAAGCGGGAGCCGATTATGCAGGGGGGGATGAGTATATAAAGAAAATAGAGAAAGATGGATGGCTCGATTTCGATGTAGCCTTAGCAACACCCGATATGATGCCCAAGATAGGAAAGCTCGGGAAAATCCTCGGAAGAAGGGGACTTATGCCCAATCCCAAAGCGGGAACCCTCGTAAAGGCTGAGGACCTTCCCAAGGTGATAGAGGAGGCGAGGAAAGGAAGGGTTGAGTTCAAGATGGATAGAACCGCTATAATCCATGTCCCCATAGGAAAACTCAGCTTCGATACGGACAAACTTTTGGCAAACCTCGCAGCCCTTATAGATTCCGTCCTCAGGGCAAAACCACCCGGGGCTAAAGGTCAATATATGAAATCCATAACAATAACATCAACAATGGGACCGGGGCTCAAACTTGATCTGAAGGAAGCCCTCTCCCTTCCGAGTGCTATAATGGTGTAGGGAAATGAAGGGGAGAGAGAAGAGAATAAAAATGGTCAAGGAGCTCAAGGAGAAATTTGAGAAGGGGAGGATGTTCATAGCGACGGATTTCACCGGCATGACCGTCCCTGAGATGAATGAGCTGAGAAGGGCTCTCAGGAGCGTGGGGGTTGAATACAAGGTCGTTAGGAACACCCTTGCGAAAATAGCTTTAAAAGAGGTGGGGAAGGAGAAAGCCTCCCCTCTCATAGAGGGACCGACGGGCATAGCCTTTTCATATGATGATGTCATGGGGATGGTCAAAACCCTCGTTGAGTTTGAGAGCAAAGAATTTCCCCTGAAGATAAAAGGGGGATTTTTTGAAGGAAGAATCCTCTCGAAAGAGGATATAAAAACCCTTTCAAAACTCCCTCCGAGGGAGGAGCTTATTTCAAAGGCTATAGGATGTGTAAAAGCGCCCATGTATAACCTCGTCGCCACTTTGAGCGCTCCCTTGAGGAATCTTATATTCATCCTCTCGGAGAGGGAGAAATCCATGAGGAGGTAGGAGAATGGCTGAGGAGAAGGTTTTGTCAAAGGAGGAGATAATAGAGGCTATAAAGAGGATGAGTGTTCTCGAACTCGCTGAACTCGTCAAAGCCCTTGAGGCTGAATTCGGAGTTAGCGCAGCAGCCGTCCCTATGGCGGCGGCACCCGCAGCCGCCCCCGCCCAGGCACCCGCCGAGGCTCCTCCCGCTGAGAAAACGGAGTTCACGGTTATCCTCAAAGAGGCGGGTCCGAGGAAGGTCGAGGTTATAAAGGCTGTGAGGGAGCTAACAACAATGGGTCTCAAGGAGGCGAAGGAGTTCGTCGAGAGCGCCCCCAAGCCCGTTAAGGAAGGGGTGAGCAAAGAGGAAGCCGAAAATATAAAGTCGAAGCTTGAGGCGGCAGGGGCAGTCGTCGAGATAAAGTGAAGGAATACCGCCCCCTCATAAGGGATATACCAAAAGGCGAGAGACCGAGGGAAAGGCTTAAGGAGAAAGGGGAATCCTATCTCTCAAACGCCGAGCTTTTAGCCATCCTCCTGAGAACAGGCGTTCAGTCGGAAAGCGTCCTTGAGCTCGCTACAAGGCTCCTCGCAAAGTTCGGGGGAATAGAAGGTCTCATGAGGGTAAGCTTCGAGGAGCTATGCAGGGAACATGGCGTAGGGGAGGCAAAGGCATGCCAGATAAAGGCAGCCCTCGAGCTCGGAAGAAGGATGCTCTCAATATCCTCGGAGGATAGACCCAGAATAACATCACCACAGGACGCCGTGAACCTCGTCCCGGAAATGGGATTTCTGGAGCAGGAGGAACTAAAAGTAATATGCCTCGATTCAAAAAACAGAGTGAGAGGAATATATACGGTCTATAAAGGCAATGTGGGCTCATCAATAATAAGAAGCTCAGAGGTTTTCAGGGAAGCTGTGAAGCAGAACTCCCCATCAATAATAATCCTCCATAACCACCCATCAGGAGACCCAACACCAAGCGAGGACGATATAGAAATAACAAAGGAGCTTTTAAAAGCAGGAAGAATTTTGAATATAAACCTTTTGGACCATATAATAGTGGGGAGGGGGAAATTCGTAAGCCTCAGGGAAAAAGGTATAGGTGAACCATGGCTCTTGTGATAAAGAGCGAATATGTATTAGAATGGGTTGGAGGACCTCCTTATCTGCTAAAGGATAAGGCTAGTAGATTCTATGTATCTGTTCCTACAAGGTATCTTTCAGGAGCTTACGAGCTTAAAGATGGGGAC
>CAZTWH010000006.1:0-12227 GCA_964617575.1 uncultured Dehalococcoidia bacterium | reverse complement strand
ATACAGAGACCGAGCATTACTGCGAGGTCCACCTTCTCCTCGTTCATGATGAAAGCCTGGGCTATGGGGTTACACATTGTTTCGAAGAGCTCGGGTGGTCTTATCTGCTCCTCGGGTTTTACGCCTATTTTCTCCTTGGAGACAGCCCCTGTTTTGCAGCATATGGAAATGACCTTGAAGCCTTTATTTTCGAGTATCTCCGTAAGTATTCTCGCCTCCTCCCTGAGTCCGGAGCAGAAGGCTATTCCGAGCTTTTTGTATCCCATTTTCCTTGAGAAGAGCACGAGCTCCTCAACCCTCGGGTAAATTGTTCTGAGCCCCTTATCCGTCCTCTCGTAGCATTCAGCTTCCTGTATGGAAGCCAGTCTTGCGAGTTCCTTTACCTCCTTATTATATTCGGAAAGGGCTTTTTCGAGGACATCCCTTCTTATTTTCATAGGGCAGAAAGGGGGGGCATCGTCCAGATTTATCTCCTCCCCCCTTTTCAGGGAGGGGGGGTTACATATAAACTTTCCGCACTTTGAACACATTGGCTCCATAACTTCCTCCTTCCATATTAATGATACTTGATGTAGAATTTCTTAGAAAAGGTTATGAGAAGGTTTTTAAAATTTGCCATTATATTTCTGATCCTGGCCGGCGTAGGTTTTACCCTCTTCTGGTTTCTCGGAAGGTCTTCCGAAAAGCCTCTGCCTTATAAATATGAGGTTGTGAGGAGGGGAGATGTTGTTCTCAAGGTGAGCATGTCGGGGAATCTTGTTTTCTCTGAGAAGGAGGTTTTATATTTCAGAGCTTCGGGATATGTCGATGAGGTTCTTGTTGAGGTCGGGGACAGGGTGAAGAAGGGGAATGTTCTCGCAAAGCTTTACACGGGGGACCTTGAGAGGATGCTCGCCGATGCGAAGAGGAGGCTGAGGATTTCTGAGATAGGTCTTGAGAAGCTCCTCGAGGAGCCAGATGAGGGGGAGGTGGAGGTTCTCAGGGCTAAGATAAAGTATCTTGAAGCTGAGATAAAAAAGTTAAAAGACGAAATAGGGGAGCTCGAAAGGGAGCCCTTTGCGGACCCCGTAGTTCTGGAGCTTAAGGAGGCTGAGCTTTATATGAAGGAGGCGGAGCTTTTGAGGACGAAGGAGGAGCTCTCGGAGCTTCTTCGCGGTGCTGACCCCAAGGATATAGAGATGAAGAGGATAGAGGTGGAGCTCGCATCATCGGATGTTGAGGAGATAGAGGAGGAGCTTGAGGGGAGCGTTATAAGGGCTCCGTTCGATGGTGTTATATCCGAGATATATATAGAGGAGGGGACATGGGTGAAGGAGGGTATGAAGGCTATCGTTATAGCTGACCCGGAAAGTTTTGAAGTTGAAGTCATGGCTGATGAGATAGATGCTGTTAACCTGAAGGAGGGGCAGGAGGCTAAAATAACTTTTGATACGATAGAGGGGCTTGAGCTTTCAGGCTATGTCGAGAGGATATATCCGAAGGCTGAGATAAGGGGGGGTGTTGTCGGCTTCAAGGTTATATTTAAGATTTCCGGGAGCGATCCGAGGCTTAAAGAAGGACTCTCATGCCTTGTTGATGTCGTAATTGATGAGAGGAGGGGTGTTCTGGTCATCCCGAACCATGCCGTTAGGGTTAAGGGCGGGAAGAAATTCGTTTTCGTCCTCAAGGATGGAGAGATAAAGACGAGGTTTGTGAAAATAGGTCTTCGTGGGGAAGCCTGCTCCGAGGTCTTAAAGGGTCTTGAGGAAGGCGAAAAGGTTGTCGTTGGTCTTCTTGAGAGGAGACCGAGGATCGGGGTGACCGTGAGATGATAGAGGCTCGGGGGATAAGGAAGGTTTACAGGATGGGAAAGGTTCTCGTTGAGGCTTTAAGGGGAATAGACCTTTCCGTGGGGAGGGGAGAGTTTGTTGCTATCATGGGACCCTCAGGTTCGGGGAAATCGACCCTCATGAACATCTTAGGATGTCTTGACAGACCGACATCTGGTATATACAAACTCGAGGGCGAGGAGGTGAATAAACTTTCGGACGAAAGGCTTTCGGAGATAAGGAACAAGAAGATAGGATTTGTATTTCAGACATTCAACCTTCTCCCGAGGGCTACAGCTTTAAAGAATGTGGAACTCCCGTTAATATACAGCGGAGCCAGAAACAGGAAGGAGAGGGCTCTTTTATGCCTTGAGAGGGTAGGTCTCAAGGAGAGGGCGAATCACAGACCATCCGAACTCTCTGGGGGAGAACAGCAGAGGGTGGCGATAGCACGGGCTCTTGTGAATGAACCGTCTTTAATCCTCGCTGACGAGCCAACAGGGAACCTCGATTCAAAATCCTCGAAGGAGATAATGTCCATATTCAAAGAGCTAAACAGGGATGGCATAACGATAATAATAGTGACCCACGACCCGGATATAGCGAGGGAGACGGGGAGGATACTTCACATATTTGACGGGGTGATAGTCAAGGATGAGGTTCTTTGAAGCAGTTGGAATAGCGATAGACGCCCTTAAGGCTAACAAGATGAGATCCTTTTTAACCATGCTCGGTGTGATAATAGGTGTCGGCGCGGTCATAGGTCTTATGTCCGTAGGGGAGGGGGCAAAGCAAGCGATCATAGAGAGGATAGAGGTTCTCGGGACGAATTTAATATTCGTAAGACCCGGCGCGGCGAAAGAGGGGATGGTTATGCGGGAAATAGGGACGGCTGAGGTTTTAAGCTATGATGACGCCCTCGCCCTAAAAGAGAGCCCGTATGTAAAACTTGTCGCACCGGAGGTCTCCCTTTCATCCTCCGTAGTATACGGTGGAAAGAACTATAGGGCGAGGGTTGTGGGGACCTCACCGGAGTTCTACGAAATAAGGAACTGCGAGATGGAGATGGGGGAGTTCATAAATGAGAATCATGTAAAGGGAAGGTCAAGGGTTTGTGTTCTCGGCAAGGATATCGCTGAAAATCTCTTCGGAGTTCTTGACCCCGTCGGGGAGAGGGTTAAGATAAACGGCAGACCTTTCAGGATAATAGGCGTCCTCGAGAGAAAAGGAGGTTTTGAGAGCCTCCTCATAGATCAGGCTATAATAGTTCCCATAACGACGGCATTTTACACCCTATCACCGAAAAGACTTATAAGGGGCGGTGAATTTCTCATCCACAATGTGAATGTAATGGCTGTGGATGAGGAACTTATAGATGAAGCTGAAGAAGATATAAGGGAAATATTGAGGGAAAGGCACAGGTTATCGGAGAATGAGGAGGACGATTTCTCGATAACGAGCAGCAAGGATCTCCTCGAGATAGCCTCGGATATAATGGGGGTTATGACGATTCTCCTCGGATGTATAGCCGGGATATCCCTTCTCGTGGGCGGCATAGGCATAATGAATATAATGCTCGTATCGGTGCTCGAGAGGGTGAGGGAGATAGGGATAAGGAAGGCTGTGGGTGCCAAAAACAGGGATATACTCCTTCAGTTCCTCACCGAATCCGTTTTCCTGAGTTTCGTGGGAGGGGGGATAGGTGTTCTCCTCGGATTCCTCCTCTCCTTTCTTATATCAAATATAAGGATACCCGAGCACCCCCTATTCTACAGAGGCGTCTACACAAAAATAACGCCTGAGATGGTCCTACTCGCCTTATCCATATCCATCCTTGTGGGGCTTTTCTTCGGAATATACCCCGCGAGGAGGGCTTCAAAGCTTGACCCCATAGAGGCTTTGAGGCATGAATGATCAGCCGGGGAAGGATAGACCTCCGTTTATGCTGAATATCTGACCCGTTATTTTGTCCGAGGATGAGGATGCGAGGAAAAGGGCAAGCTCAGCCACATCCTCAGGATATATGGGCCAGAAAGGAGTTCTCTCGGAAGCCCTTTTGAATATCTTCCCCGTCGAATCATATTTTAAAGCCCTCTCAAAACCCGGCGTGTTGGCTGTAACGGTGAGACATATGGTGTTAACATATATCTTCCACCTCGAGAATTCTCTCGCAAGAACCTTCGTCAGCATGACAAGAGCGGAGCCGCACGCGCCTATCATAGATTCCCCCGGTGTGGGAGTTCTTCCGGCATCCGTCGTTATTATGATTATCTTTCCACCACCTTTGAGATAATCGAGGGAGGACCTTATCATGTAAAGCCTCGTAAATAGCCTCGTAAGTATATAATCGGGGTAAAGGGAGGGTTCTATTTCATGGAAGAATTTGGCGGGAGGATAATCCGATGCCCCGTTAGCCACAACAATATCAAGCCTCCCGAACCTCCCCACAGCCTCATCAACCATCCTCTTAACATCATCGTATTTCGTGAGGTCGGCTTTTATAAATACACCCTCCCCCTTAAGCTCCCTGAGAACCTCCTCGGCGGAAGCCTCGTCCCTCCCATTTATAACAACCCTCGCACCCTCATGGGAGAACCTCTTCGCTATAGCCCTCCCTATGCCCTTCGTTGACCCCCCTATGAGCGCCACCTTCCCGGAAAGCTTCATTATAAAAATGAGCCGGGTGGGAATCGAACCCACGACACCCGGATTAAAAGTCCGGTGCTCTACCTTCTGAGCTACCGGCCCCAATTATATTTTACCTTCTCCCACATAAATTTGGAAGGGGACCTATCTTCGATAAGGGCCATATCCTGAAAAGAGCCTTACCAATTATATTCCCGCGCGGAACCGGTCCCCACGCCCTCGAATCACTGCTCCTGTCCCTGTTATCCCCCATAACAAAATAATGCCCCTCGGGAACCTTAACAGGTCCAAAATCCCGCGAAGCTCTCCCTATACTCGGGTCCTCATAAAGAGGTTTGCCGTTTATGTAAACCGTGCCGTTTTTTATCTCGAGGGTCTCGCCGGGGAGACCTATTACTCTTTTTATAAGGAATTTACCCGTTAAGGGATGTTTCAGGACAACGACATCCCCTCTCCCGGGGTCGGATAGCCAGTAAGGGATGCTTGATACGAGGACGAAATCTCCGGGCATAAGATTCGGGGTCATGGACACCTCTTTTATATAGAAATTCCTCAAAACGGTGAAGTGCCAGAAGAGGATGAAGATTATGACCCCGAAGATTATATATTTGAGGACATCGAAGATTTTCTTCACCAAAAGTTAGTATAATGGGAGAAGGAGGGTTTTAAAAGGGCTAACCTTTTCGAGCTCTGGGGCGTCAAAATTAGGGGGTGAGTTATGAAGAGGCTTCTTCTGATTTTACCGGTAATCCTTCTTCTTTTAACGAGCTGTGCGGGTGAGATAAGCGTAACCGCTCCTGAGAAGGAGAGGATACCTGAGCTCACCGTGAGGGGTGAGGGGAAGGTTGCTTTCACGCCTGATATCTGCGTTGTCAACATAGGGGTGGAGGTTAGGGATAAGAGGGTTAAGGATGCTCAGGACAGGGCAAGCAAAGTTATGGAGGAGATTTTCGAATTCCTCACAGGGGAGGGGATAGCGAAGAAGGATATAAAAACTATAAGGTTTTCCATAAACCCGATATTTGAGAATAGCAAGATAACGGGCTACAGGGTTTATAACCTTGTAAGGGTGAGGATAAGGGATATGGATAAAGCGGGGGAGATAATAGACGGGGCTGTTCAAATAGGGGGTGACCTTATAAGAATAGGGAGCATAAGTTTCACATCGGAGAATATGGATAAAATATATGAGGAGGCGAGGAAGAAAGCTGTTGAGAACGCTATCCAGAAGGCTGAGGCTATAGCGGATGCTGCGGGAATAAGGCTTAAGAGGATAACATATATTTCGGAGGAATCCTTCTATCCGCCCCCTGTCCCGATTCCGAGAATAGCTGAGGTCAAAGCGGTCACGCCCATATCTCCGGGTGAGATGGAGATAAGGGCGCAGGTCATCATAAAGTATGAGATAGAGGATTAGATAGTGAGACCGCCGTCTATGAATATGGTCTGACCTGTTATATAATCCGAGGCTTCTGATGCGAGAAACACGGCGAGATATCCTATCTCCTCCGGGTCGGGGAATCTTCTCAATGGTATCTGGCGCAGCATTATCTCCCTCATTTTTTCGTTGGAAAAGAAGTGGGCGGTCATGCCCGTCTCAACATATCCCGGACCTATGGCATTTACATTTATGTTGTACCTCGCCCATTCGAGGGCGAGGGCTTTTGTAAGCATGCTCAGGGCGGATTTCGTCGCGGAGTATATCGAATGATAGGGGAGGGGTCTTTCAGCTTCTATGGAGGATACATTTATAACCTTCCCCTTCCTCCTCTCTATCATATGAGGAACTATTTCCTTAAGGCAGTAGAGGACGCCGAAGATGTTCACCTCAAAAATCCTCCTCCACTCATCTTCCTTGAGGGCTTTATCAAAATCCCTCACAACCTCCATCATGATGGTTCTGAGGGAGGGCATTTCCACAAAAGGCTTCACGATAGCCATCCCGGCGTTGTTGACAAGTATATCTATTTTCCCGAACTCCGATAGGGCTTTATCCTTCATCCTCCTGACATCTTCAGGAACGGTTATATCGACTTTTAAGGGTATACATCTCCCGCCCCTTTTCTTTATCTCCTCCGCCGTTTTATTTATCTCCTCTTCCGTCCTCGCGGCTATTAAAAGCTCCGCCCCCGCCTTCGACATGGCTGAAGCTATACCCCTCCCTATTCCCCTTCCCGCACCTGTTATAACGGCTGATTTCCCCTTGAGGGAGAATTTCTCTATCACTTGAGTTTCTTTATAAGATTAGCCATCTCTATGGCTGAGAGGGCAGCCTCAAATCCCTTATTTTTCCTCTTCGTCCCCGCCCTCTCTATAGCCTCTTCTATGGTATCCGCTGTTATGACGCCGAAGGATATGGGGAGACCTGTCTCAAGAGAAACCCTCGCTATACCCTTCGCAACCTCGGATGCTATATATTCGAAATGGGGGGTATCCCCCCTTATTACCGCTCCCAGGCATATTATCGAGTCGTATTTTCCCTTCTCGGCAAGCTTCTTCGCAGCAAGAGGAAGCTCGAAGGACCCGGGAACCCAAGCCACATCTATATTCTTCTCATCAACCCCATGCCTCTTAAGCGCATCTATGGCGCCCTCGAGGAGCTTTTTTGTTATAAAGTCGTTGAACCTTGATACAACTATGCCGAAACCAAGACCCTCGCCTACAAGCTCGCCTTCATATATCATATCTCCTCCTCCAAGTTAAGCATATGACCGAGCTTCTCCTTCTTGGTCCTCAGATACCTTATGTTCTCGGGATTCGGTTTTGAAAACAGGGGGACTATTTCCGATACCTCAAGACCGTAGCCCTGGAGAGCTACTATTTTCTTAGGGTTATTCGTCATGAGTCTCATCTTCCTGACACCGAGGTCCCTTAATATCTGGGCGCCTATACCGTAATCCCTGAGATCAGGTGGAAATCCGAGGGCTATATTAGCCTCAACGGTATCAAGACCTTTATCCTGAAGGCTGTAAGCCTTTATTTTATTGTGGAGACCTATCCCCCTCCCCTCCTGCCTCATGTAAAGGAAAACACCCCTCCCCTCCCTCGCTATCATCTCAAGAGCCTTCTTTATCTGCTCACCGCAGTCGCACCTCAAGCTCCCGAAAACCTCCCCTGTTATGCACTCACTGTGAACCCTGACGAGAATAGGTTCATCCCCTATCTCGCCCATGGAAAGGGCTATATGTTCCCTCGGGTCAACATTGCTCCTGTAGGCTATTATCTTGAACTCACCGTATATGGTGGGGAGACGAGCCTCCGCTACCCTCTCCACAAGCTTTTCCGTCCTCAACCTGTATGCTATGAGGTCGGCTATGGTCACTATCTTTATACCCCATTTCTCAGAAAGCTCCTCAAGCTTGGGGAGGCGAGCCATGCTTCCATCTTCATCCATTATCTCGCATATAACGCCAGCCGGATAAAGTCCCGCAAGGCTTGTGAGATCCACGATAGCCTCAGTATGACCCGCCCTCACAAGAACTCCCCCCTCCCTCGCCTTCAAGGGAAATACATGACCGGGTCTCGCCAGATCCTCAGGCTTTGTATCGGGGTCTATAAGCACCTTTATGGTCGTAGCCCTGTCATATGCGGATATGCCCGTCGTTATCCCTTTCCTCGCATCAACGGAGATCGTGAAATTTGTCCCGAACCTTGAGGTGTTCTCATCCGCCATCATGGGAAGCCTTAGCTCCTCAACCCTTTTCGGCGTCAGGGGAACGCATATAAGACCACGGGCATTTTTAGCCATAAAGTTTATAGCCTGAGGCGTCACCTTTTCAGCAGCTATGGCGAGGTCTCCCTCGTTCTCCCTGTTCTTATCATCAACTATTATGAGAAAATTCCCTTTCTTAAGCTCCTCTATAGCCTCCGGAATGCTCGCGAAAGGCATCCTACCCCTCCATGAAACCGTGCTCCCTCAAAAATTCCTCCGTTATCCCCCCTTTAAGCTTCTCAACATATTTTGCTATTATATCCACCTCTAAATTTACCACATCGCCGGGCTTTTTTAAACCGAGGTTCGTTTTCTTTAGCGTGAACGGAACGAGAGCTATTTCAAAAAATTTCCCCCTCGGGGATATGACCGTCATACTTACCCCATCAACAGCTATAAAACCTTTGTCAACTATGTATTTTGTGAGCTCACGGGGAGCCTCTATCCTCATCCTCCTCTCCTCACCCCCCCTTATATCCCTCACAACACCCACACCATCTATATGCCCCTGAACAAAATGTCCGCCAAACCTCCCCCCAGCTTTTATAGCCCTCTCAAGATTAACCCTATCCCCCTTCCCAAGCATCCTGAGATTCGTCCTCCTCAGGGTCTCCGGAATAACATCACAGGCGAAAAATCCCCCGCCCACATGAACAACCGTGAGACAAACGCCATTTACGGCTATACTATCCCCTATCCTGAGGTCGGAGAGAACCTCACAAGCCTTTATAAAAAGCCTCCCCCCCTCAAACTTCAAAACTTCTCCCAATTCCTCAACTATCCCCGTAAACATAACCCTCTATAACTATATCCCCACCCAGATTCCTGAATTTAACATCCTTAAGCTCCAAAGCTTCCGATATATCACAAACACCTTCACCCCCCACAACAACACCCGAGCCTCCTATAAACTTGGGAGCTATAAATACATAAGCCTTGTCAAATAGCCTCGAGGATAAAAACGAGCCTATAACCTCTCCACCCCCCTCAACAAGAATACTCATAAAACCCATCTCACCAAGTTTCTCTAAAACACTTTTTATGTCAATTTTCCCCTCTTTCCCTTCTGTTAGAATTACTTTCGCTTTATTTTTATATTTGTTCCGGGCTTCTTTATTTGCTGAGAAGATGAGCACCGGGGTTTTGGTTTTGAAGATTTTTGCGCTTAAGGGGGTTTTTGCGTAGTAATCGAGGATAATTTTTGCTGGTTTTTCCTTTCTTACTATTCTTCCCCTTCTTGCTGTAAGCTCCGGGTCATCCATGAGGATGGTTCTCACGCCGACGAGGATTCCGTCCACATTCCATCTTAAGGAGTGGGCGAATTTTCTTGCCTTTTCCCCTGTTATCCATTTTGAGCTTCCTGTTTTTGTTGCGAGCTTCCCGTCGAGGCTCATTGCGAATTTAAGGATGACGAAAGGTATTCTTTTTGTTATATATTTCGAGTAGGCTTCGTAGAACTTTCGTGCTTCCTTTTCCCCCTCACCCACATATACTTTTATACCCTCTTCCTCGAGCCTTTTTTTGCCTTTGCCCGAGACCACAGGATTGGGGTCGAGGATGGGGAAATGGACCTCTTTTATGCCCGCCTTTATTATCTCCTCCGTGCATGGCGGGGTTCTTCCGTAGTGGGGGCAGGGTTCGAGGGTGACAAACAGGGTTGCGCCTCTTGCCCTTGAGCCCGCCTCTTTAAGAGCCATTATTTCCGCGTGCTCCCTCCCCGGCTTCTGGGTGAATCCCCTCCCCACAACCTCCCCATCCCTAACGATAACAGCTCCGACGGGGGGATTCGGGCTTGATATCGGGATAGCCTTCCTCGCCAAGGAGAAGGCGAGTTTCATATACGGGTTCATTTCCTGAACTCGAGGTGGAATCTGCTCGGCGTGGGTCCCCTCTGACCCTGATATTTGCTCCCCAGGACCTCGGAGCCGTATAAATTCTCGGCGGGTGTTGTGAGGCGGAGGAAGGATAGCTGTCCTATCTTCATCTTGTAATAGAGGGTGATCGGGAGTTTGGCTACATTTGATAGCTCGAGGGTGAGATTCCCCTTCCAGCCGGGGTCGACATATCCCGCCGTTGAGTGGATTAGGAGACCTATTCTTCCGAGGGAGCTTTTCCCCTCAAGCCTTGCCACTATATCATCGGGTATCTCTATATATTCATAGGTGCTTGCCAGGACAAATTCACCGGGGTGGAGGAGGAAGGGCTTATCCTCCTCTATCTCCACGACCTCATTAAGCTCCTCAAGGTTCTGCCTAACATCTATGTAAAACGGGTATCTCCATGATTTGAAGACGAGAAGTTTCCTGTCAAGGTGGACATCGACGCTTGCGGGCTGGACGCATGAGGGGTCAAAGGGTCTTATAACTATCCTCCCCCTCTCTATCTCCTCCCTTATGCTCCTATCCGATAAAACCATATCAGTTTATCTTCTTATCGGGCGGTATGGGGTCTCCGTATTTCTCCCTCAGGACCCTTCTCAGAACCTTCCCCGTGGATGTCTTGGGGAGCTCATCCACGAAAACAACAGCCCTCGGTCTCTTGAAGCCCGCTATCTTGCCCCTGCACCAGTCTATTATCTCCTCGGGGGTTGCGGTCTCACCGGGCTTTAAGACGACTATAGCCTTTACCTCCTGCCCCCATTCCTCATCCGGGACGCCTATCACCGCAGCCTCGGCGACCTTGGGGTGGGAATAAAGGAGGCTCTCCACCTCGTCGGGAGATACGAACTCCCCTCCCCTCTTTATAAGGTCATCAGCCCTTCCGACAAGGTATATATAGCCCTCCTCATCCATATATCCCCTGTCGCCAGTCCTTAGCCATCCATCAGGCGTTAAGGCTTTCTTCGTCTTCTCCTCATCCCCCCAGTATCCCTTCATTATCCTCGGACCGCGGGCTACTATCTCCCCGACCTCCCCCGGAGGAAGCTCCCTTCCCTCCTCATCTATAACCTTGACCTCGACATCAGGGAGGGGTCTCCCTATGGAGGAGCGAAGCCTCCTTAGCTTCTTCTCCCTCTCCTCCTCGGGCATATCCGGTGTTATCCTGTGGTCCTCGGGTCCCAAGGCTGCTATGGTCGATGTCGTCTCCGTCTGACCGTATGCGTTTATGAACATCGTGTTGGGGAAAAGCTCTATAGCCTTCTTTATAACCTCAAAGGGCATCGCGGCTCCTCCGTATGTTATCACCTTGAGGCTCGAGAGGTCATATTTGTGGAAATCAGGGTCGTCTATTATTTTCTTGAGCATGGTCGGGACGAGCATGGCTCTGTCGGGCTTCACCCTCTGAACAAATTCCATCCATTCCTTAGGATCAAACTGCTTCATTAAGGCTATCGTCCTCCCGCCATATATGGCTGCGAGCATAGCCTGAAGACCCGCCACATGATACATGGGCATGGATAGAAGATTCATCTCGTGTATCTCAGGGCTCGGGGGAGATACGCTCGAGAGCATATAGCTCGCATATCCCTCATGAGTCTGGGGAACACCCTTCGGAAGACCCGTCGTCCCCGCCGTGTACATGAGAACCGTCACATCATTCTCAGAGGAGGGCTCAAAATTCTCCTCCTCAGAGCCCTGCGCGAGAAGCTCTTCATACTCGATAGCCCACTCGGGCTTCCCCCATATGCAGACATAATGCTCAACCTTGAGCCTCTCCCTCATAGAATTTACAAGCTCCGTATATCTCTCTCCGAAGAAGAGGGCGCGAGCCTCCGAATGATTTATCATATGCTCGAGCTCAGCCTCCTTAGCCCTGAAATTCAGAGGAACGAATATGGCACCGAGCTTGGCGCACGCGAAATAAAGCTCTATATATTCGGGACAGTTGACCTGAATTATGGCAACCCTGTCCCCCTTCTTTATACCGAGCTTATCCCTCATAGCATTCGCGAGCTTCGTTGACCTCAAATTAAGCTCCGAAAAGGTCTCCTTCCTGTCGTCGAAGATAATAGCCGGTCTATCGGGACAGATGGAAGCCGTTATCGTTAAGAAATCCACAGTCGTCATATTACCCTCCTTTCACTTTTTCTACTATCTTCGGCAAAACCTCCCCAACCTTCC
>CAZTWH010000005.1:0-12289 GCA_964617575.1 uncultured Dehalococcoidia bacterium | reverse complement strand
TGTATAAGAAAGTCGAGGAGAGGGCTTTGAGGCTCGGATTTTCCGTCGATGAATATGTGGCTTTCGTCCTCGAGGAGATGGTGAAGGAGGAGGGGGAGAAGTTCGAGGAAGAGGAGGAGATAAAGAGGAGGCTCAGAGACCTCGGATATATCGACCTTGAATAAATCCGGGTTTCCTCACCATCAATCCGAAAACCCAATTCGTCGGGGGTTTATCATACTTCAGCGGAAAAATACAGCCTCGAATTAAAAATAGAAAGCGTCCTGCAAAGAGGCTGAAAATTATGGAATTATGAGGGTCCCCCTCCCCCTTCGGGGCGAAGAAACCATACTGCAGGGGAAAATCCCAGGAGGGGGGAGGCTTGTAGAAGCTTCGGAAAAATTGTATAATAATAATTGAAAGAAAAATAAAAAATAAAAAGGGAGGTGGTAAAAATGGCGAAGGGCGGAAGGCTGACGGAAACCGAGAGGAAGAAGATACTCGAGCTCCACAAGAAGGGGGTTCCTGCCACAAAGATAGCTCAGGAGCTTGACAGGAGCCCCTCGACCGTGAGGAGGGTTATAAAGGGGGCATAGAACCCTAGGATCCGGGGGACTCCGAGAGCTCCTCCCCTCCGGTTTTTCCCGGAGGGGCAATTTTTTAGCTATTGACACCTCCACTTTTTCTTTTTAATCTTTAAAAAGAAAAGTTTTTATGAGCCGTAAGTTCATATTTGTTACCGGTGGGGTGGTTAGTTCCGTGGGGAAGGGTATCACTGTCGCCTCCATAGGGAGACTTCTCAGGTCGAGGAAGATAAATGTCGCTCTTCAGAAGCTTGACCCCTATCTTAATGTTGACCCGGGGACGATGTCTCCTTTCCAGCATGGTGAAGTTTTTGTCACGGAGGATGGTGCTGAGACTGATCTTGACCTCGGTCATTATGAGAGATTCACGGACACGAGTCTTACGAGGTCATCGAGCGTAACTTCGGGGCAGGTTTACAGTTCGATAATAATGGGGGAGAGGAGGGGGGATTTTCTCGGAGGGACCATTCAGGTCATACCTCATGTTACGGATGAGATAAAGAGGAGGATAAGGGAAGTTGGTGAGGAGAGGAATGCTGAGGTTGTTATATCGGAGATAGGCGGAACTGTCGGGGATATAGAGGGACAGCCTTTTTTAGAGGCTATAAGGCAGATGAGGGGCGAGCTCGGGAAGGAGAACACCCTTTACATACATGTCACATACCTCCCCTACCTCTCCTGCACGGATGAACTAAAAACAAAACCCACCCAGCACAGCGTCAAGGAACTTCGTAGCATGGGCATACACCCTGATGTTATAATATTAAGGAGCGACCATCCTATCCCTGAGGAGCTCAGGGAGAAGGTTTCTCTTTTCTGTGATGTTGAGAAGAGGGCTGTTATACCTCTTGTTACGGTTAAAAACATATATGAGGTTCCTTTAATACTTGAGGAGTGGGGGCTTTGCGACCTCATAATAGAGAAACTGGGGCTTACCGTGAGGGGGGAGGATTTATCCGACTGGAGGAGGATGATAGAGAGGATGAATGAGGAGAAGGAGAAGATAAATATAGCCCTTGTTGGCAAATATGTCAAGCTGAAGGACGCCTATATCTCCGTGAGGGAAGCTTTGAAGCATGCCGCCTTATACCACGGTATGGATGTCGAGCTTGAATGGGTTGATTCGGAGGAGATAGAGGCAGAGGGACCTCACAGGCTTCTCCGCCA
Source organism: uncultured Dehalococcoidia bacterium (assembly GCA_964617575.1). Taxonomy (GTDB): domain Bacteria; phylum Chloroflexota; class Dehalococcoidia; order SZUA-161; family CAYRBX01; genus CAZTWH01. The sequence goes on along the minus strand of CAZTWH010000005.1, from coordinate 10,559 downwards.
TGCTCAGGGCATAGTGGTTCCGGGTGGGTTTGGCGTGAGGGGGATAGAGGGCATGATAATGGCTGCGAGATATGCGAGGGAGAACAGGATACCTTATCTCGGGCTCTGTCTCGGTATGCAGGTCATGGTTATAGAATTTGCGAGATATGTTTTCGGCTCGGATGAGCCCAATTCGACAGAGTTCGACCCCGAGACCCTCTATCCCGTTATAGACCTCCTCCCGGAGCAGAAGGGTGTTAAGGATAAGGGCGGGACGATGAGGCTCGGTCTTTACCCCTGCCAGCTTGTTCCAGGGACAAAAGCGAGGGAGGCGTATGGGGAGAGCATAGTTTATGAGAGGCACAGGCACAGATTTGAGTTCAACAACGATTTCAGGGAGATTCTTACCGAGAGGGGGCTTGTTTTGAGCGGGATATCTCCTGACGGGAGGCTTGTTGAAATAGTCGAGCTAAAGGATCATCCGTGGATGGTCGGGGTTCAGTTCCATCCCGAATTCGCTTCAAGACCCTTAAAGCCCCATCCCCTTTTCGTATCTTTCCTCGGCAAGGCTAAGGAGGTTCTGAGGGAGGGGGCACAGCTTCCGCTCCCGGGGTGAGCCATGACCTACAGTGAGCTGAGCAAAAAGACGAGAGAGGAGCTTTTGAAAATAGCCCGCGAGATGGAGCTTGTGGGCTACTCCCATCTCAGGAAGGATGAGCTTTTACTCTTCATCCTCAAGGCTTATGCTGAATCTCAGGGCAACCTCTTTAAGGGAGGAGTTCTTGAGATAATGCCTGAGGGCTACGGTTTCCTCCGGCAGGATAGTTTGAAACCCAATCCGAAGGAGGATGTATATGTATCACCTTCACAGATAAAGAGGCTCTCCTTAAGGATGGGGGATGTCATATGGGGTCAGGTTAGACCTCCGAGGGAGGGGGAGAAGTACCACGGGCTTTTGAGGGTCGAGCTTATAAACGGGATGGACCCGGAGGAGGCTAAATCAAGACCTTTATTTGAGAACCTAACACCCACCTTCCCGGACAGGCTTATAGACCTCGAATATGACCCGAAGAATCTGTCCACAAGGCTTCTCAACCTCATAGCGCCCATAGGAAGGGGACAGAGGGGGCTTATAGTTTCGCCACCAAAGGCTGGAAAGACCATGCTCCTCAAATACATAGCCAAGGCTGTGAAAGCGAAATATGATGACATCCACATAATGGTATGCCTTATAGGCGAGAGACCCGAGGAGGTAACGGACTGGAAGAAATGGATAGATGCGGAGATAATAAGCTCGACATTTGACGAACCTGTTGAGGAGCACACCCGTGTTGCCGAGATAGCCCTTGAGAAGGCTAAGAGAATGGTTGAGCTCGGGAAGGATGTTCTGATACTCCTCGACAGCATAACGAGGCTCACGAGGGCTTACAACCTCCAGATGCCTCCCACGGGCAGGACCCTCTCCGGAGGTATAGACACGGCGGCATTATATCCTCCCAAGAGATTCTTCGGCTCCGCGAGGAACACTGAGGAGGGGGGGAGTCTCACGATAATAGCGACATGTCTTATAGATACGGGGAGCAGGATGGATGAGGTCATATATGAGGAATTCAAGGGGACGGGGAATATGGAAGTTCATCTTGACAGGAAACTTGCGGAGAAGAGGATATTCCCCGCCATAGACATCCAGAAGAGCGGGACGAGGAGGGAGGAACTCCTCCTCGATAAGGAAACCCTTGAGCAGGTATGGATTATGAGGAGGATGATAGCCCTTATATCCTCCACATCCCCCAACTCGACCGAGGCTACGGAGAGGGTTCTTGAGAGGCTTTCAAAGACGAAAAGCAACGCTGAATTTCTCGCCACCCTCAAGAAGGAATTTTAGGGGGCGTGCTATGCGGGGAGCTGGCGGTTCCCTCTCGCCGGAAATCCGCCTCATGCCGGGCAGAACTCCCCTCCTGAGGACCTCCCCCCTCCGGGGATTCCCCTCCCCTGGGGTGATGAACGCGGGGTCCCTGGCGACGGATGGCTGTGAACCCCGCCAGGCCCGGAAGGGAGCAACGGTAAGCAGTACCATCCGGGTGCCCGGGGGTAGCCTCGCGGGAGCTTCAGGAAGGGGTGAGCCGGAGGGAAGGGTTCGATGAGGGGTGCACGCCCCCACAGAACAAAGGATGAGGTAAAAGAGCTTATAGATAAGCTCGGACTTAAGGCTAAAAAGTCTTTGGGACAGCATTTCCTTATAAATAAAAGCCCCGTATTCAAAATGACCTGTGATCTCTCAAGGGAGGACAGGGTCCTCGAGGTGGGTCCAGGGCTCGGTATCCTTACGGAGGAGCTTTTAAGAAAAGCCGGGGAGGTCGTTGCCGTCGAGATAGATGATGAGCTCGCTTATTTCCTCAAGGAAAGGTTCGGGGGGAGGCTCAGGCTCATAAAAGGGGATATACTCGAGATGAAGCCGGAGGATATCTTCGGCGATAAGAAATACAAGGTCATATCGAACCTCCCCTTCAATATAGCATCCCCTTTTATAAGGAAGTTCCTATCGGGGAGTAAAAGACCCAGCATGATGAGGGTTATGGTACAGAGGGAGGTCGCAAAGAATATAAAAAACGGGACCTACATGGGGAATTTCGTGAGGGTATTCGGGGAGCCGAGGATAATAGATTATGTCCCGCCGTATTACTTCTTCCCGAGACCGAAGGTCTATTCGGCTATCCTCGAGATAAAAATTTTCGATGAGCCTATTATAGAAGATGAGGGCTTTTTTGAATTTTTAAGGACAGGATTTTCACACCCGAGGAAGAAGCTCAAAAATAATCTTAAAGGAATAAAGGCGAGGGGAGAAATCCTCGAGAAAAGACCGGGGGAGCTTTCTATATGGGACTGGATAGAGATATACAGGGAATCAAGGAAGTAGCCTACGGAAAATTGAATCTCTTCCTCGAAGTTCTCGGCAGAAGGGGAGATGGATACCATGAGATAATCTCCATAATGACAACCATATCTCTATACGACGAGCTTTATTTTGAAGAGGGGAATGGCATAGAGGTCTTTGGCGATATAAAGGGGGAGAATAATTCGATATACAGGACGGCTGTTTTCTTGAGGGAGAAATTGGGGATTAAGAAGGGGGCGAGGATAAGGGTAAAGAAGGGCATACCCGCGGGTCTCGGTCTTGGGGGGCACTCATCAGATGAGGTCGCAACACTCAGAGGTCTATCGGAGCTCTGGGATGTGGATTTCGATATATACGAGACGGCGAAGAGCCTAAGCTCCGACGCTCCCTTCTTCGCCTTCGGCGGGACATGCCTTGTTGAGGGAAGAGGGGATAAGATAACACCCCTTCCCAAAATAGACGCAGAATTCCTTATCATAAACCCCAAGATAAAAGTTCCGCAGGATAAAACAGCGATGATGTACAGAAAGCTCAAAAGATACACGGATGGGAGCATAACGAGGAAAGCCCTCCGATATATAAAGGAGGGCAAGCTTCCCGAGGAATTCTTCAACTCCTTTGAAGAATTAGCCCTCGAGATTTTCCCGGGTCTTAAGGAAGTCAAGGAGGAGCTTGAGAGGAAAGGTGTTAGAACTTATCTATCGGGCTCGGGACCCTGTCTATTTGCGCCTTACAAAGAAGGCATGGAGGGAATTTGGGAAGGAGCGGTAAAGGTCAGAACTATATAGAGAGGATAGAGGGGATAGCATCAAAGAGGTGGTTTCAGGCTCTCTTCTTTTTATTCATAATAGGCATAGTCATCCTCTTCCTAAGGCTCTTCGGAAAACCCGGGAGTCTTGAGAGGCTCCTCCCCTACGGATACCTCGGGATATTTCTCATAAGCCTTATATCCAGTCTCACCGTCATCTTCCCCATACCAGCGGAGGCTATAATAGTCTCCGCCGCGGCTGTTATGAACCCCTTCTGGGTAGCCCTCCTCGCGAGCATAGGCGGAAGCATAGGCGAAGCTACAGCCTATTTCGTCGGATACGGAGGGAGATTTGTGATAAAACCCGAATATTCTGAGAAGTACAAAAAAGCAGAGGAGTGGATGAGGAAATACGGATTCTGGGCTCTCTTCATATTCGCCCTCGCACCCTTCCTCATATTCGACCTCGTTGGTATAGTAGCGGGAATATTCAGATACCCGTTATGGAAATTCTTCCTCGCATGCTGGCTCGGGAGGATAATAAGAGCCCTGCTCCTCTGCTACATAGGAGGGGGGCTTCTCCACCTTATAATTCCCTTCCTCACTTAAGTAAAATAAAAGGGGAGCTTTATGGGCTTTTCCTTCATATCCCTCGATATAGAGACAACGGGCATTTCTATAGAGAACGAGATAATAGAGGTCGGCGCCGTAGAGTTCAGGAACGGAGAGCCTGAAAGATTTTTCTCCTCCCTTATAAATCCAAAAATACCCATACCTCCGAATATAATTTCCCTCACCGGGATAAAAAACGAGGATGTCGAAAACGCCCCATGTTTCGATGAGATAAAGGAGGAGCTCGCGATTTTCATAGGGGATCTCCCGGTCGTGGGTCATAATATAACTTCCTTCGACCTCCCATTTTTGAAGAAAAAAGGACTCGAGATCTATAACCCCGTTCTCGATACTCTTCCCCTTTCATCAAAAATCCTCCCCCAGCTTAAGAGAAGAAAGCTCGATGATGTGGCAAAAGCCCTCGGAGTAGAGATAGGGATAAGACACAGAGCTCTCCCGGATGCCATTCTCTCAGGAAAAGTCCTCGTGGGACTCATAGAAAAACTCTCATCTCTCGAAGAGGAGGAGAAGGAAAAGGTCCTCGAGATTTTCCCAAATATAGTCCTTCTGGGGGTGGAAATATGATGGATTTCATAGAAAGAAATTTTATGAATGCTTTGGAGGATCTAAAAGTCCTCTCAAGAATAAGGAGCGTAAGCACAAAGGGCGAGGGTATTTATGAGATGGTGGAAGCCCTCGTAAGCGTTATGGAGAAATACGGTCTAAAAGCAAAGGTGCTGAGCACAAAAGGCTACCCCGCCATATATGCGGAGGAGGGGGAGGGGAGAACAATCCTCTTCTACAACCACTACGATGTCCAGCCCCCAGACCCCATTGATGAATGGGAAAGCCCACCCTTCGAGCCAGCCATAAAAGAGGGGAAAATATTCGGAAGAGGCGTAGCCGATAATAAGGGGGATATAATTTCAAGACTCCTCGCCGTAAAAGCGGTAAGGGAAAGCATGGGGAAATTGCCCGTCAAAGTCAAATTCTTAATAGAAGGGGAGGAGGAAATAGGAAGCCCGAACTTAAAAAGCCTCATCGAGGAGAACAAAAACCTTCTCAAAGCGGACGCCTGTATATGGGAATCGGGAGGTATAACATGGGACGATAGACCAATAATAGCCCTCGGAGTTAAAGGCATACTTTATGTTGAGCTTGAGGCTAGGGGGGCTTATACGGAGCTTCACTCCTCCTATGCCCCCATGGTTCCCAATCCCGCCTGGAGGCTTATAGAGGCTCTGAGCCTCCTTAGGGACAGGGATGGGAGGATTCTGATAGATGGATTTTATGATGATGTTCTTGAGCCGGGAGATTTTGAAATCTCGCTTCTAAGGGACATTCCTTTTGATGAGGCTAAATTTGAGGAGAGCATAGGGGTGAAGCTTCTTTTCAGGGGGGATGAGCTTAAGGAAAGGTATATCTTCTCGCCGACATGCAACATATGCGGGATAGTTTCGGGCTATACGGGAGAGGGTTCAAAAACAATAATACCCCCCTATGCGAGGGCGAAGATAGACTTCCGCCTCGTTCCCGACCAGAGGTCGGAGGATATACTGGGCAAGCTAAGGGCTTTCCTTGATAAAAAGGGGTTTGGGGATATAAAGATAAACTGGTGGGAGGGGGAGGAACCTTCCAGAACCCCGCCCGACGACCCGTTTGTGGATTTTGTTAAGGAAAGGGCGAGGGAGGTTTACGGGAAGGAGCCCGTTATATATCCGAGCTTCGCGGGAACGGGTCCCATGCATCCCGTAAGGGAGATACTCAAGGTCCCCGTTGTATGCATAGGGACGGGTTATCCAGAATCAAGGTGTCATGCCCCGAACGAGAACATAAGGATATCAGATTTCATCCTTTCCACAAAACTCATAGCCTCTATAATCTCAGGAGGTTCGGTATGGAGGTAGTAGGATGGCTCGCCTTCGCTCTGATCCAAACATTTTATATACCCCAGCTTTTAAAGCTTGTAAGGACGAAGAGGGTTCAGGGTATAGCCCTTCCATCCTGGCTTATATTGTGGCTATCCCTCCTTCTCTATCTCATCTACAGCATAGGGGTAAGGGACCCTGTTTTCATAGCAGGAAACTCGGCGGGTCTTATCCAGACATCAATAACCCTTCTTCTCATCCTTAGGTACAGGTGAGCCGAATTCCCTGTCATAACACTCCCTGCACATGAATATAAGTGTGCAGTGGACGGGATGGATCCAGACCTCCCCGCATTTCGGAACATCCCTCTCAACGGACCAGGGGAAGTGAAATTCACGACCACAGGATATGCAGGTAGCCCTGTCATCCCCCTCTATCTCAAGACCGCATATATGACAGTTCATAACGCCCCCTTATATGATCTCACAAACTCCATCTCCTCCTCCCTTGTTTTAAGCCTTCCCTCTATCTTCTCCCTCCTTATAGCCATGAGGACTTCCCCAACCCTCTCCCCCCCAAAACCCATATTTCTTATCTCATCACCTTTAAGAATGGGCTTTATATCCCTAAGCTCATCAAGATATTCCCTTATAACCTCCTTTAGCTTCGGAAATAGAAGGGATGCGAGCTCGAGCACCTCCGGCTCAAACCTCTCAAAAAATAAAACCCTCTCCCATCTACCCATATCCCTGACATGTTCCGACTCGGAAAGCTCCTTAAGCCCGAGGATGAACCTCATTTTCCTCTTCGGGAATTTGAGAGAATTTATGAAATCACGGGATGCTCTGTAAAGGAAGGCGAATAGAAGATATTCCCTTTTTATGCCCTCGGGGAAATCTCCGAGGGATGGGTCGAGGTTTTTCAAGAGTGAAAGCTCGGAGAGCCTTTCTATTATATCCCGCGGTTTCTCCTCAGAGAATATGAGCTCAAGCTCCTTCCTTATCCTCTCCCCCCCCACTTCCCTAATATACCTCCCATCCCTCCTCGCAAGCTCCTCCGTCCGGGGGTCCATCTTAAAGCCGAGCCTTACCTCATACCTCGCGCCCCTCATTATCCTCGTGGGATCATCGATAAAGCTCTTCTCATGCAGAACCCTTATAACCCTCCTCCCTATATCCCCGATGCCATCGAAGGGGTCAAAAAGCTCACCGAAATTTGATGGATTTATCGAGCATGCTATGGAATTTATCGTGAAATCCCTCCTCGCAAGGTCCTCCATAAGATTTCCGGGCTCAACCCGAGGAAGGGCTCCCGGCTTCGGATAAAACTCCTTCCTCGTCCCCGCAAGGTCCATGATAAGGCTCCCCCTTTTTAGCTTAAGGGTCCTTAAAGGGGTCTTTGACCTCGCCTCAAATCCGTAACCTTTAAGCCTCTCGGAGAGCTCGAGATAATCCCCTTCGACGACCATATCTATGTCTATATTCTCCCTTCCGAGAATGATATCCCTCACCGTTCCTCCGACTATATAAGCCCTTATGCCCATATCCTCGGCAACTTCCCCTACGAGGAGAACCTCCCCTGGCAGAAATTTTCTCAGCCTCTCGGGGTTGACCATTTCCAAACCCCATTATAGCATTTAGAAGGAGATGGAAAGGATATGGGCTCCCTGGAGGGAAGCTTATATAAGGGGGAAGAAGGAGGGATGTTTTTTATGCGATAAGCTTCGTGAGAACAGGGATGAGGAGAATTTCATAATAACAAGGAGGAACTTCAATTTCGCCATCCTGAATATATATCCGTATAACCCCGGTCATATAATGGTGGCGCCCTTAAGGCATGTAAAAAGCCCTGAGGAGCTTGAGCCGCATGAGCTTCTCGAGCACTTCTCCCTCGTTAACGAGATGGTATCTCTTTTGAGGAAAGCCTTCTCGCCCCATGCCTTCAACATAGGTATAAACCTCGGGAAAGTTGCGGGGGCAGGTCTCGAGGACCATTTCCACACCCATGTGGTTCCGAGATGGGAGGGGGATACGAACTTCATGCCCGTTATAATGGAAACGAAGGTTATATCGAGCTCCCTTGAGAGCGTTTATAAAACTCTTAAGGAAGCTCTCTCACCCTGACCCATATCCTGTAGGCTTTACCATCCTCAAAGCAGGGAAGCCCTATATCCACCTCCTCAACCTCAACCTCATCATCCCCGTATATCTCCCTTATCTGGGAGAGCCAGTTCCTGAAGTGATCGCCTGAGCCGAAATATACCTTCCTCCACCTTCCTCGCGAATCAGTCCTCTCCCTTACCTTCTCCTCTTCCCTTAAAATCCTCTCCCCATCCACATTTTAATTTTAAAAAATTCTCCTTATAATTTGGGTGGGGGGAGATATGAGTATTTTGAAAGAGCTCGGCGGTTTCTTCTCAAAGCTTTCCTTCGAGGATCTTCCGGGGGAGGCTCTGGATTCGGCAAAGGGGAGGATTCTCGATACGATAGCATGCGCGTACGCAGGGAAGGATTCGGAGGCTTCAAGGGTCGCAAAGAAGCTCGCGAAAGGAGGGGATGTAACCGTTTTCTTCTCAAACCTCAGGGCTTCTCTGCTTGATGGCGTCCTCATAAACGGTGTTATGGCTCACTCCACTTCGCAGGATGACCTTATGGCTGGGATAGCCCACCCGGGTTCCGTTGTCGTCCCCGCGGCTATAGGTGTTGGCGAAACTCTTGACCTTAATGGTAAAGACCTTCTCCTCTCGATAGTTATAGGATATGAGGCTATATGGAGGATTTTGAGGGCGACGGGGAGGCTCTCAAACCCATCCTTCAGACCCGGAACCATATTCACGACCTTCGGCTCATGCGCATCAGCATCAAAACTTTTCGGTCTTGACCCGGAGGCTTTTTCCCACGCCTTGGGATATGCGGCAAGCCTAACACCGGGCACGCCGAACGAGGGATGGTGGGGGGAGGGAATGGAGACTTTCTTCGAGATAGGCGTATCATCCCAGATAGGCGTCCTCTCGGCAATCCTCGCCAAAAACGGGGCAAAATCCTCCTATTATGTCATTGAAGGGAGAGACGGGTTTTTAAAATGCTGGGGGGCAAAACCAAGCCCCGAGGAGGCGACGAAGGACCTGGGGAGGGAATTCGCCATAACAAGAACTTTTATAAAACCCTTCGCAGCATGCGGGGCAAATCAAATACCTATCCAGGTCGCCCTGAAACTCTCCAAGGAGAAAATAAAGCCACAGGATGTTGAAAAGGTCGTCGAAAGAGTTCGCAAGGGGATAACAAACTACGCCGGCATAAACAACCCGGGTCCCTTCTCAACCTATGCCCAGGCTCTCATGAGCATCCAGTTCTGCACATCAGCAGCCATCCTCGGAAGACCCCTTGATACACCCGATTATCTTATAAATAAATTCAAGGACGAAGAGGTCTTCGAGCTATCAAAGAAGGTGGAACTCGTTGAAGAGGAGGGGAGAAGAAATCCGAAATTCGAAATATACCTCAAGGATGGTAGGGTGATAGCCTACGAGGAGGACCCCGACAGGTCCATCCATGTGCCGACCCTCGATAGGATGAAGGAGAAGGTTAAAAGATTTGCGCCGGATAGGGCGGACGATATAATAGAAGCTGTCATGAACCTTGAGAACATAAATGTGAGAGAACTGACAAAGAGACTAAAATGATACTTAATATTAGGAAAAATTAAACCGAGTCTCGCACCGGGCAAGGGGGCAGCCTGAATTTCAATAAATCAAATCTCGCCCTTAAGGATGCCCCTGCCTATGACTATTCTCTGAATCTGGTTTGTCCCCTCGTATATTTGCAAAGCCTTTGCATCCCTCATAAGCCTTTCGACATCGAAATCTCTCATATATCCGTATCCGCCGAGGATCTGGACGGCATCTGTTGTGACCCTCATAGCCACATCCGTCGCGAACCTTTTAGCCATGGCGCCATAAAGCCTTACCTCGTCTCCATCCTCATCGGCTATGCGGGCTGCTTTATATACAAGAAGGCGGGATGCCTCTATCTCCGTCCTCATATCAGCGAGCATAAAAAGTATGGACTGAAAAGATATTATGGGTTTCCCGAACTGTTCCCTCTTCCTCGCGAAATCAACCGCTATATCGAAAGCTCCCTGAGCCGTCCCTACACCCTGAGCACCACATAAAATCCTCCCCCTGTCGAGGGTTTTCATCGCTATTTCAAAACCAGCCCCCTCCTCCCCAAGAATATTACCGGATGGAACCTTTAAATCCTCTATGGCGAAGCTATATGTATGGACAGCCTTCATCCCCATCTTCGGGAGGGATCTCACATTTTTAAAACCGGGAGCCCCCTCGCCCAGAGGCTTATCAACGATGAAGGCGGATATCCCCTTCGAGGGCTTCTCCTCAGGATTCGTCCTCGCGAATAGGATAACCACCTTCGAGGCATCAAAGTGGGAGATAAAACAT
>CAZTWH010000004.1:0-13046 GCA_964617575.1 uncultured Dehalococcoidia bacterium | reverse complement strand
GTGCTTTGTGTTCTTGTTCTCTTCCTTTCGGCAAGCTATGCCCTCGCCCATGTTCCTGCCGGGGTGAAGGAGGTGAAGGAAACGGAGCTTTCGCCCATATGGATATACGGGAAGGAGGGGGAGCTGCGCAAATTTGTCATTGAGGAAAACGACCTGAGGGGTTATGGGTGGGGGATGAAGCCCCTTGAGATGAGCTTTAAGCTGGGGAAGAAGGAGATAAAATGCCCCGATGGTAAGCTCTGCGTTTGCGAAGCGTGTGTTTATCGGGTTATGCAGCTTGCCATCTCACAGCTTTTCCCGGATGAGGTCCCTCAGGCTTCCGACTTCGAAATCCACTTCTCCCATCCCTGTCCGGGTCATGAAGCTGCTCTGAGATATATCACCGAGGGGGTGGCTGAATATTATAGGGAAGTTCCCGAGGGGACGAGCATAAGGCATCTCACCCTTGAGAATTACAAATATAAATTCGTCCGAAAAGATACGGGGGATGTGTTTGAAACCCGGGTTCTTGAGGGGGTTTTCCCGGAGGATTTCTTCGAGCTCCGGGAGAAGGTGAAGACCGGCAATGCTACTCCGGAGGAAAGGAAGAAGTTCCAGAGGCAATGGGAGGAGGTGAGGGATAAATTCCTCACAGCGGATTTGAGCGAGCTCTTCGTCTTTGAGGAAAAAGAGGAGGAAGAAGTTCCCGTTTGGCCTGTGGTCTTCGCCCTCATCGTCTTTTTTGGAGCCATCGTGACGACGATTTATTCCGTAATCAGGGCGAGGAGGTGAAATTCAGGGTCAGATTATGGCTTTCGGGACAGCGAACGGTTTATGAAGAAAAGCGTGGAAAAAGATTTATTTCCGATAAAACATGTCTTAATTTTTAGCTGGAGTTTCAATGAGGTTACTGATCTAAATAAGGTTGCCGAAAATCTCACTAAAGAGTTATTCTATGTACTTCGACCGGGAGGGAATATCCTCGTCGCTACCAGCAGGGCTAAACCGGCAGTTATTTTTGTGATCCTTCAAAGGGATCCAAAGGGTGGAGAGTTGATTCTAATTCAGACCCACGAGGGATGGTATAATTATGGTCAGCTTAAGCGGTTTACGGGGATTTTCGGTAAAAAAGCGGGAATAAAGGTAACCCCTGAGCTTTAAAAGAGACCTCGGTTATATTCCGAGCAGTGGGCATATGTTAACTATTTTTGCGAAGGGGATATTCGCGTTCTACTTCCCCTTCCACAGAGGTTTTCTTTTCTCGAGAAATGCCTTAAAGCCCTCCTTCGCATCCTCCGTTGAGGCTATAAGGCTTACTATATTCGAGCCATAGCTTATTCCGCCCTCCATATCCATATCCAGAATTCTCTTTATCCCTTCCCTTCCGAGAGCCATAACTATAGGGCTTTTGCTCGCGAGTTCCCTTGCGAGCTCCATCACCTCATCCTCAAGCCTTTCTTTCGGAACAACCTTCGTTATCATTCCCATCCGGAGAGCTTCCTCCGCATTTATCCTTTTTCCGAGGCATGATAGCTGGAGGAACCTTTTATATCCTATGCTCTGAATCATAACGGGGGTTATTGTCATGGGGAAGAGACCTATATTCACCTCGGGGAGCCCGAATATGGAGTCCTCCGATGCTATTGCGAAATCGCATGCGCATACAAGACCGCATCCTCCGGCAAGGGCATACCCGTTAACCATCGCTATCGTCGGTTTCTTAAGGTAAAATATCTTGGATACAAGTACGCCTATAAGGGCGAATTGCTCCTTTATAGCCTTCACATCACCTATATTTTTCAGCTCTGAGAGGTCATTTCCGGCGCAGAAGAAATCGGGGTGGGTGCTTCTTATAACAAGAACCCTTATCTCGTCATCCTCCTCGAATTTCGAGAGGGCGTCTATCATCTCCTTCTTCAGCTTGTTATTAAGAGCGTTTCTAACCTCAGGGCGGTTGAGGTATACCACTCCTATATTATCCCTTCTCTCCACCTTTATGGTCTCATATTCCATTTTCAAACCCCCGGCTTGTTAAATAAGCCCTCCTACCTTGGCGAGGACGGGCGCGAAGACAAGGGCTATTATTGACATGAGCTTTATCATTATATTGAGCGATGGTCCGGCTGCGTCCTTCATGGGGTCCCCTACCGTATCACCGACGACCGCCGCCTTATGGGCATCCGAGCCTTTCCCTCCGAACTCGCCCGCCTCTATCCACTTCTTCGCGTTGTCCCAGCTTCCTCCCGCATTAGCCATTGTTATGGCGAGGAGGAATCCGGAGCCTATTGCTCCCATAAGGAATCCGCCGAGGGCTTTCGGTCCGAGGATGAATCCTATAAGGAGGGGGACTATAACCGTCATAACGGATGGCACTATCATTCTCCTCAAGGCTCCCCTTGTGGATATATCGACGCATTTACCATATTCGGGTCTCGCCTTGCCCTCCATGAGACCGGGTATCTCCCTGAACTGTCTCCTAACCTCTTCAACTATGAGGGTTGTGTTCTCACTTACAGCTCTGAGGACAAGGGCGCAGAAAACACCCGGGAGCATGATTCCAATAAGGAGACCCGCGACAACCGTAGCGTCCATAAGGGTGAAGTCCTCAGGTTTAAGACCTACCATCTGGGAATAGGAGAGCATGAGGGCGAGGGCTGTCAAGGCTGCCGAGCCTATGGCGAAACCCTTGCCCGTAGCGGCTGTGGTGTTTCCGAGGGAATCCAAGGCATCCGTCCTCTCCCTCACATGGGGTGGACGCTTTGACATCTCAACTATACCCCCCGCGTTATCAGCTATGGGACCATAGGCATCCGTGGCAAGGCTTATCCCGAGGGTTGAGAGCATCCCTATACCCGCTATTGCTATGCCGTAGAAGCCCGCAAAATGATAGGCTATTATTATGGCTATGGCGACGAGGACCATCGGAGGGAGGGTGCTCATAAGTCCGTTCGCAAAACCGCTTATTATGTTGGGACCCGTCCCCGCTGTTGAAGCCTCGGATATTTTCCTCGTGGGCTTATATGCATAGGATGTGAAGTAATTCGTGCTCTCCCCTATCAGGATTCCTGCTATAAGACCCGAGAGGACAGCCCAGAATATACCGAGGTCCGCCCTGAGAAGATATACGGCGAGGAACGAGAATATGGCTGTGAGAACCGCTGATGTGAAAGTGCCCCTTCTCAATGCGTTGAGAAGGGCTCCCATTTCAGCTCTCTCCCCAACCCTTACGAGGAAGATGCCTATTATTGAAGCTATTATCCCTCCCGCAGCCACAAGCATGGGGAGAAACCATGCCGTCGATCTATCCGGGACAAGACCTGTGGCGACGACGCATAAAACCATTGTAGCTATTATCGAATCCACATATGATTCGAATAGGTCGGCGCCCATCCCAGCCACATCTCCCACATTATCCCCGACGAAGTCCGCTATGGCTGCGGCATTCCTCGGGTCATCCTCGGGTATTCCCTTCTCAACCTTTCCTACAAGATCAGCACCTGCATCCGCACCCTTCGTGTATATCCCTCCTCCAACCCTCGCGAAGAGCGCAACGCCTGAAGCCCCGAATCCGTAAGCTGGTATTATCTTCAGGAAATCGGGGTCTTTTGAGAAGGCGAAGTATAATATGGAAAGACCTATTATCCCTATGCTCACAACACCCATCCCCATAACAGCCCCGCCCTTAAAGGCGACCCTCAAACCATCATTTAGACTCCTCTCGGAGGCTGTCGCGGTCCTCGAATTCGACCTTATAGCTATATTCATCCCCAGATAGCCGGCACCCATCGAGCATAGAGCGCCGAATATGAAGGCTATGGAAACCTTCCAGCCGAGATACGGTATGACGGCGAGAACTATCGCTACTATCACAACAAAGAGGATGAGAACCCTGTATTCCCTGTGGAGGAATGCCAGAGCCCCCTCCTTTATAGCTCCTGATATCTCCCTTACCCTCTCAATCCCCTCCGGATACCTGAGAACGGAACTCACAAGATATCCGACAAAGAGAAACCCCGCTATACCCACTATCAAAGAGACCCATATAGGCATCTTTACCCCCTTTCAAGTTTTCTCTCAAGTCTCCTCTGCGCTATATACAAGCTAAGGTCCCCCCTCGTCCTCTCTATTATACCCCTAACATTATCCGTTGTTCTCCTGAGTCCCCCTGTTATGGCATCCGGGAAGTCCATCTGGGTGAGGGCGAGATATATCTCCTCCATCGTATCGAGGATTTCTTCTCCCCCATCTTCTCCCCTCCTTATAAGGTCGAGGACATATCTTCTGAGCTCACCCACAGCCTCACCGAGACCGTGAAGATATGAATTGTAGCTTACATCTATATCCTCAGGCTTTGGAATCTCCCTCCTCCCTATTATCGAAAGGGTTATAGCAGCCTCGGAGAGCTCTTTTTCAGCCTCCTGAAGGAAGCCCGAATATAGAAGCTCCGGGAATCCCTCAAGCCCTATCTTTATATCCTTGAGAATATCCATAGCCCTTTTTAAAAGCTCCTCCCCCTTGTCTATCTCCTCTCTGTGGGCGCATCTTATCGATGTGAAGCAGAGGTAGATTATCTCCCTCGATTGGATTATGGCTCTCTCCCTCGCTTCATATCTCTTCGATAGCCTCTCCTTTATCCTCTCCGATATCTCATGAAGGGGAGCTATCGCCCTATCCATAAAACCTCTCCTTAAGCCTCCTTACATTCTCCTCTATATCCCCCATCAGGGCGGAGCTTATAACGGCGGCGGCGTCGGCGCCCGCTTCCCTCACCATCTTTATATTTTCCTGATTTATCCCACCTATTGCAACCACAGGCTTTTTGACCTTATCCCTTATCTCTTTAAGGACATCGAGGCTTGCTCTTTTAGCATCGGGTTTTGTCGGGCTTTTAAATACGGAGCCAACGGCTATGTAATCAGCCTTTGAACCCAGAGCTTCCTCGAGAGTGGATGTGGAACCCCCTATTATACCGAGGGGGAATATTTTCCTCGCCTCATCCGGGGGTATGTCCTTTCTTCCGAGGTGGACACCCGTCGCACCTATGATCAGGGCTATATCAACATGGTCATTGACTATAAAGGGTATCCCGTTTTCATCGCATATCCTTTTAATCTCCCTCGCTTTCCTCAGAATCTCCCCCCTCTCTGATACCTTGTCCCTGAGCTGTATAACATCGGCACCGCCCTTTACAGCCCTCCTTGCGGCTTCAACCTCCCCTCCCCCGAGAACCCCCGCATCAACTATAACATATATCCCCCTTATCCTTTCGACCTTGTCAAGCCTTTCGAGGGAGGTTGCGAGTTTTTTCTCGACCTCATAAATGGAGAACCTCGCCCTCTCGAGCTCCTCCGAATTTATCCCGAAATCATAAAGCCTCGATATCTCCTCGAGAACCCTTAAGGATTCCTCAACCCTCCTTGAATTCGAGATAACAAGCTCTAAAGCATCCTTATACCTCCCTTTCCCCCTATCCCTGCCTATATCCCCCTCGGCGTCCCTATCCGAGATAACCCATGCTTCCCCTTTAAGGGAATGCCTTAAATCTTTAAGGGCTTTAAAAATCTCCTCGTCCTCGAGGAAGAACCTTGCTATATCCTCAAGAACCCTTATCCCCTCCCTCGCCCTATTGAGGTTAGCGTCTATTATCCTTTTCATAAGTCCTTAACAGGTTTGGGGAGCTCCCCTTCCCTCGCGGCGTCTATCATCTCCCTGACCTTGCCGGGGACCTCCATTCCCATCTCCTTGAACCTCTTCTCAACCCATCTCCCTATATTCCTCGGGTCCCTGTAATAATCGGGGTTTTTGTGGGCATCCTCAGGCTCCCCCGGCTCCTCCCATATCGTTTTTATGGATTTGTGGAAGGAGAACCTTGATATGAGCTTTTCCATCTCCCCGCCGCAGTAAGGGCAGGGAGGGGGAGGGGAGGATATGGAGAGGAGGTGGCTCGATGCCCTCCCGCATGATTTGCACAAATACTCGTATATGGGCATCACTCCTCCTTCAATATCTCCTTCGTAGCCTTCTCTATAGGCTCCCCCTTCTCAAGCCTCCCGAGCATCTCATCGTATTCGGGACCAACCTCCATCTCGGAAGCCCTCATCATCCTCCTGTTCCATTCGGCGAGAGCCCTCGGGTCATTGCTCATCATCCCCTTTATAAGCCGTGAATCGGAAAGTATATCCTCATATACCCCCTTCCTCGCATAATCCCTCGGCTTCCCCACCCTGAAGGTTGACATGAGTTTGTGAAGCTTCTCCGAGCCACAGCCGGGGCATATAGCTTTATCCTCCGGCTTCCTCAGAAGTAGGCTGAACTTCCTCCCGCAATTTTCACAGAAATACTCGTATATCGGCATCCCCTTTTATTTTATATAAAAATTGCATTTTTTATAAGTCTTTTCTCCTTCAGCTTCCCTTTCTCGAATTCGAGGGCTAACACATCTATCCTCCAGGGTCTATTTTCCATCCCTTTCTCCTCGAGATATTTCTGAGCTACCTTTAAGATTTTCTTGATCTTTCCCGGGGTCACTTTCTCCTCAGGCGCTCCGTATTTCTTCGAGGCTCCCGATTTGACCTCTATGAAGACGATATATTCGTCATCCATAGCCACGATATCTATTTCCCCCTCCCTTGTTCTGTAATTTCTATCCAGTATCTTATATCCCTCCTCGAGGAGGATTTTTTCCGCTATATCCTCACCCTTCTTCCCCAGCATAATGCTTTACGGGTCTGAAGCTTCTCCTGTGTATCTCGCATGGTCCCAGCTTTTTTATGGCATTCATATGCTCCCTTGTCCCGTATCCCTTGTTTCTCGCGAAATTGTAGCCGGGATAGACATCCTCCATCTCCCTGAGAATCCTGTCCCTTTCCGTCTTCGCTATTATGGATGCTGAGGCTATTGTTATGGATTCCCTTTCACCTTTAACTATGCTTCTCGATGGTATATCGAGCCCCGGCAAAATCATGAAGTCTATGAGGACAAAGTCGGGTCTTCTTGACAGGTTTTTTATAGCCGTTAGCATGGCTCTCCTCGTGGCGTCCACTATTCCGAACTCATCTATATACCTCGGGTCAACGATTCCTATGGCGAAAGATACCGCGTTTTTCTTTATGCAATATGAAAGATATTCCCTTTTGCTCTCCTTTATAAGCTTTGAGTCCTTTATATCCTTTATCCATGAAGGGGAGAAATTTTTCGGGAGTATTACGGCAGCTGCGAGGACGGGACCCGCTATGGCGCCCCTTCCGACCTCATCAACGCCCGCTATGTATTCAAAACCCCTCCTCCAGAGCTCCTCTTCTATCTTCATCTCAGGATATAATACCAAGCTTGACAGCTTGGGGCAAAGTTATTTATAATTCCCGAGGATGGAGCTCTCCCGGGCTGAGGATATACTTGGCGTTCGTTTCAAAGACAGGTCCCTTCTCAAGGAAGCTCTTTCCCATCCCTCTTTTTCCGGCGAAAATCCCGGCGAGCCTTCTTACGAGAGGCTTGAATTTCTTGGCGATGCTATTCTCAACTTCATAATAGCGGAGCGTCTTTTCTCCCTCTTCCCGAATTTATCTGAGGGGGAACTCACCCATATGAGGTCGAGTCTTGTAAAGGGGGAGAATCTATCGAGGGTGGCGAGAAAACTATCTCTGGGGGAGCTTCTCATCCTCGGGAAGGGGGAGGATATGAGGGGAGGGAGGGATAATGATAGGACCCTCGCATCGGCTCTCGAGGCTGTAATAGGGGCTATCTTCAGGGATAAGGGATACAGGGCTGTGAGAAAATTTGTGCTCAGGATATTCAGCGATGGATTTGAGGAGATGAAGAGGGTGGGTGTCAGGAAGGATTCGAGGTCTCTTCTTCAGGAGATAGTTCAGGCTGAGAGGAAACTCACACCGAGATACAGGTCTAAGAGAAAGGAGGGGGGATTTTACGCGGAGGTCTTTGTGGGGAGGGAGGTTATAGGCGCCGGTTATGGGAGGAGCAAGAAGGAGGCTAAGAGGAATGCCGCAGAAGATGCCCTGAGGAAGATGGGGAGATGGGAATAAGAGATGCCCTTTCTCTGACAAGGAAGATAGGAATTCATAAGCTCTTCAGGAAGGAATTATCCGCGGATTTCTGGGAGAAGCTTGAGGAGATGCTCATCCTCGCGGATGTGGGCATAAGGACGACGAGGAAGCTTGTGGAGAAGGTTAAGGATAGAAAGCCCAAAAGCTCTGATGAAGCGAAGGCTTTTTTAAGGGAGGAGATTCTGTCCGTATTGTCGAGGGAGGGGAGGGATATAGAGAGGGGATGTGCCGTTCTTTTCGTCGGCGTGAACGGTGTCGGGAAGACGACGAGTATAGCCAAACTCGCAAAGAGGCTTGATGGGAGGTCCATCCTTGTCTGTGCTGATACATTCAGGGCTGCCGCGAGGGAACAGCTTCTTTTCTGGGGGGAGAGGCTTTCGATGGATGTGGTAGCCCATGAGCCGGGGGGAGACCCGGGTGCCGTTGTATATGACGGCGTAAGTGCGATGAGGGCGAGAGGAAAGGATTACATCCTCATAGATACTTCGGGGAGGCTTCATACGAAAAAGGAGCTTATGGATGAGCTTCTGAAGATAAAAAGGGTTCTTGATAAACTCGGGGTCCCGACCTATGTCATGCTCGTCCTCGATGCTACAACGGGTCAGAACTCTTTAAACCAGGCAAGGGGATTCTGCGAACTTTTCCCCGTAGATGGCATATTTCTTACAAAGCTTGATTCCTCATCCAAGGGAGGAGCTATTATCGGGATATGCGATGAGCTCGGGATACCCTGCAAATTCGTAGGAACGGGTCAGGACATTTCTGACATCGAGGATTTCTCCCCCGAAGAATTCGTAGCAGGAATCCTTTACGAGGAGTAAAAAACCTCCCCCAAGCTCTGAAGCCCGGGGGAATATCAACTTAAAAGATGTTAGATCACAGCTTACCGGCGAAGAAATCCTCAATAGTAAATCCGAAATAAACTCCGTCCGCCTCCGAAGGAATTTTGCCTGTAGGGCAGAGTTTAAAACACTCCATGCATCCCATGCAGAATCTCGAAGCCCTTTCGGGATAGAAAACAACCCTTCGCTCCGTCCCCCTTCCTACAAAGCCTATAGCATTCGCTCCCACAACCTCATCGCAATAGCGCACACAAAGTCCGCAGAGAATGCACCTCGTTGGCTCAAGCCCGAGACGGGATTCAAAGCGATGAATATCAGCCCCATATTCATCAGCCAAAACCCTGAGCTCTCCGCCAATATGCCCATTCTGCATAGCCGAAGGAGCAACAAGCTCAATAATAATCTTGCGAATCTTGTCTATCCTCGGGGAACGGGTCCTCACCACAAGCCCCTCCTCCACAGGATAGCCGCAAGCAGCCACTATCCGAACTCTCCCCCCCTTCTCTACCTCCACACTGCAAATTCTGCAAGCCCCGTAGGGCTTCAGCTTCTCATGATGGCACAGAGTTGGTATCTCAATACCCACCTCCTTCGCCGCCTCCAAAATGGTCATCCCCTTTTTAGCTTTCACTTCCTTCCCATCTATCTCTAAAGTTACCATCTCCTCCATTTATCCCTCCTTCTTGCGAGTAACTTTTGTTCCCGGGGGTGGAGGCGGTGGCACGGGCTCGCCCGAGAGCTTCACCACAGCCCCGAAGCGAGGCGGACAGACCTCATAACAGGTGCCGCATTTTGTACATTTCTCCTGATCTATCCAGTGAACAAGATCCTTGCCCCCATTAATCGCCCCCACAGGACAGTTCCGAAGACATATCATGCACGCTTGACATTTTTCGGGATCAATGTAATAGGAAACCAGATTTTTACAGAACTTCGCCGGACAGCGCTTCTCCTTAATATGAGCCTCATATTCATCCCTGAAGTATTTTAAGGTCGTAAGAACAGGATTGGCAGCCGTCGTGCCCAGCGCGCAGAGGGAGGCATCCCTCATCACCTCAGCCACCTCCTCGATCACCTTGATATCCTCCTCCTTCCCCCTCCCTTCACAGATGTCGGTCAAAATATTGCGAAGCAGCCTGAGTCCCTCACGGCACGGTATGCACTTCCCACAGGATTCCTCGGTCAGGAAGTTGACGAAGAATCTCGCTACATCCACCATACAGGTGTCTTCATCCATAACCACCATCCCGCCGGACCCCATCATGGAGCCGAGTTTTGTGAGCTCATCAAAATCAACGGGCGTGTCCAGATACTGCTCCGGAATAATCCCACCCGATGGTCCTCCGGTCTGAACCCCCTTGAATTTCTTCCCATCCCTCATCCCCCCACCGATCTCGTAAATTATCTGCCTTAAAGTCATGCCCATAGGAACCTCTACAAGCCCCGTATTGTTCACCTTGCCCACAAGGGAGAATATCTTCGTCCCCTTGCTCCCCTCCGTTCCTATGGACCTGAACCAATCAGCACCCTTGTTTATGATAAGGGGAACATTCGCCCATGTCTCAACATTGTTTAAACAGGATGGCTTCTCCTTTATTCCGCTCACGGCGGTGTGAATGTATTTCATCCTCGGTTCGCCCACTCTCCCCTCTATAGCGCTCATAAGAGCACTTGATTCTCCGGATACAAACGCCCCCGCCCCGCGATGAACCGTTACTCTGAAATCAAATCCGGAGCCCAGAATATTCTCCCCAAGAAATCCGTATTCTTCGGCTTGTTTTATAGCCCAAGTTATATTCTCACAAGCGAGAGGATATTCCTGACGAACATAAATAAACCCCTCATGGGAACCTATAGCATAAGCCCCGATGATAAGACCTTCAAGCACGCTGTGGGGATTCCCCTCCATAAGGGATCTGTCCATATACGCCCCCGGATCACCCTCATCGCAGTTGACAATCACATACTTGGGCTCTCCCGGGGCTTCCTTCGTCGTCCTCCACTTCCTGCCCGCCGGAAATCCACCCCCTCCCCTTCCCCTTAAATTCGCCTTCTCTATCTCCTCCAAAACTTCATCGGGACTCATTTTAAATAAAGCCTTCGATAAAGCGCTATAACCACCAAGCGCAATGTAGTCCTCTATATTCTTGGGATCTATATACCTATTGTTTCCGAACACAATGCGCATTTGATTTTTGTAGAAGGGAATTTCGGACTCTTTCGCTATCTTCTTGCCCGTTGCAGGGTCTTCATAAAGGAGACGCTCAATAATCTTCCCCTCAGCCACCGCTTGAACTATCTCCGGAGCATCCTCCGGTTTCACCCTGAGATAACAGATCTCCTCAGGGAAAACAACAACAATAGCGCCCCTTTCGCAAAACCCATGGCACCCAGTAGCCTTAACCTCTATCTTGTCTTCCAAGCCCCGCTTTTTAACTTCCTCAACAATCGCATTGTAAACATCCACCGCCCCATAGCTCCGACAACCTGTTCCCGCACACACGGTAATTACAGGCTTTTTGGGATCCCTTTTTGATAGTATCTCCTCTCTCAGCCTCTCAAGCTCCTCAGGCGAGGAAATCTTGGGCATGTCCACCTCCTTTACTTTGCAGCCTCGAATATTCGCTCAAGTTCCGCGGTTGACGGGTTGCTGTGATATACCCCATCTATCACCACCACCGGCCCTAAGGCACAGCATCCGAGGCAGTTGACCGTATTTAAGCTGAACCTCATATCCGGGGTTGTTTCGCCGGGTTTTAAGTTAAGCATGGTCGAAATGCGCTCCAAAAGGCGGGGAGCACCACGCACCTGGCAAGCGGTCCCCATACACACCGTGATCTGATGACGCGCCGGCGGTGAAAATCTGAAAGCTTTATAGAAGGTTGCAACCTGATATACCCTCGTAAGGGGAACTTCCAATTGCCTGCTCACCTCATCCAGCACTTCCTGAGGAAGCCAGCCGAGACCACTTTGCAGCTCCAGAAGTATCTGAATTAACATATCCTTATTTCTTTGATAATTATCCACAACTTTGCTAACAAGCCCTGAAACCCCTATCACTTTTACACCTCCTTTTCCGCGGGGTGTTTTACCAATAGGCTATAGCTTCTTGGAGAACCGAAATAGCCGCAGGCTCTCAAAGGCTTTACACTCAAGTCTCCCCCGCTGCGTAGTATATCACCTCCGAAGATGCGTGTCAAGACCTTATCGGGTTTGACATGATGTCCTCCTTGAGATATATTCCTGATGGGAGGTTAAAGATGATGGAACTGGAAGTCAAAGAAGTAAGGGATAGAGAGGGAAGGATTTACCTTCCCCCCTGCGAGGTGAGATGCCCCGTGGGGCAGAATATCCAGAGAAGCAACATGAGAATTTCCCTTCTTCCCCCGGATGAGGAGAAGGCTTTGAAGGAAATCATAGCTCTGGGCGATGAGATATACGAGAAAAACCCTCTCTTTCCTATCTGCGGATATATATGCGGGCTTTGTGAAAATGATTGCAATTACAGAGAAACAACCGGCGCGATAAGGAGAAGGCTTCTTGAGCGCTTTATAGGGGATCGTTATCTTGAATATCTTGAGAAGGAAAAAGCTCCCCTTCCGGAGCCCAGGGGTGAGAGGGTGGCTCTTGTGGGAGGGGGACCTTCGAGTCTCATGTGCGCCTATATGCTCGCGAAGAGGGGTTATAGGTGCACAATTTTTGAAGCCCGTTCTCATCTCGGGGGGGCTCTCAATTTCATCCCTCGGTACAGGCTTCCGAGGAGGGTTCTTGAGGTAACCTTAAAGAGCCTTTTGCGGATAGCCCATATTGATGTTCGGATGGGGGAGAAAATAGGGGGGGATGGAAGGAGCCTTGATGATTTGAAAAGGGAGGGCTTCAGAGCCATATTCCTCGCTCCCGGAACCCCCATCCCGAGACCCCTCACTTTCGGAAGGGAGCTTGTTCCCGGAGGGGAGCTTGAGGGGGTTGAATTTGGTCTTCACCTCCTCGGGGATGTGAATGAGGAGAAAATTCCACCCGGTTACTACAGGGGGAAGAGGGTTATAGTGATAGGCGGGGGAAATGTAGCCTTTGATGTGGCGAGAACCGCAAGGAGGCTCGGAGGGGAGGTATTGGTTGTATGCCTTGAGTGTGAAGATAAGTCCCACAAGGACGGGATACCTGC
>CAZTWH010000003.1:0-15219 GCA_964617575.1 uncultured Dehalococcoidia bacterium | reverse complement strand
TTTTTCTGTATCAAATATCGCTGTATCAACGCATCCTGCTTGATAAAACGCTGAGCTTTTGTTTTAGTGATTTTGGAGGTAAGGGATGAAAAGGTTATGGACTATTATGGCTCTGCTTATATTGCTCTCGGGTTGCGGCGGGGGTGGTGAGCATATTTCCGTGGGGGGCTCGACGACTGTTCAGCCCTTATCTGAAAGGTGGGCTTCTGAGTTTATGGAGAGATATGATGTCAAGGTTGATGTTATGGGAGGGGGTTCGACGGCGGGTGTGAAAGGTGTGATAAAGGGAACGCTTGATATAGGGGGGATATCGAGGGAGCTCAAGGATGAGGAGAGAAAAGCCTGTCCCGAGCTTAAAGATATACCCATAGCCTGTGATGCTATAGCTATAATCGTAAATCCGCAAAACCCGGTCGATGATTTGACGCTCGAGCAGGTTAAGCTCATATTTGCGGGAGAGATAAAGAACTGGAGGGATGTTGGCGGACCCGAGGGAAAAATAATACCCGTATCGAGGGAGGAGGGTTCCGGGACGAGGGCTACTTTTGAGAAGAGGGTTATGAAGGATAGGAAGATAACCAAGGAGGCTGAATTTTTTGATTCGAATGCCGCTGTGAGGGAGAAGGTTTCAACAACGCCTCTTGCCATAGGATATATATCCCTCGGGTATGTGGATAAGTCCGTCAAGGCTGTGAAAATAAACGGGGTTCCCTGCACGCCTGATATGGCGAGGAAGAAGGAATATCCTATAACGAGGATGCTGTATTATGTTGTAAAGGGTGAGCCTCGGGGGATCGTAAAGAAATTTATAGACTTTGTTCTATCCGAGGAGGGGCAGAGGATAGCCCAGGAGGAGGGTTATATAAGGGTGAGGTGAGGTTTGACTTTAGGTGTCTGCTTTTCTTATCATTTAGGGGGATATGCCTAAATATATAGGGGAGAGGGTTTTCGGATTCTCCGTGACTTTATTTGCCCTCTCCTCTTTTCTTGTCCTCTTCCTCGTAATATTCTTCGTAATAAAAGGTGCCTTGCCCTCTTTGAAGGAGATAGGTCTTGGTCTTTTCGGGACGAGCTGGTACCCGGGGAGGGGCGAGTTTGGTCTCCTCCCCATGATTTTCGGCTCCTTCTATGTAACGATACTATCCCTCGTGATGGCTGTCCCCTTAGGTGTTGGATGTGCCGTCTTTTTATCCGAGCTTGCGCCCCCGAGCATAAGGGGGATTATAAGGAGGGGGGTTGAGCTTCTTGTCGGAATACCCTCCGTTGTTTACGGTCTTATAGGGATGGTCCTCCTCGTTCCTTTCATAAGGGAGGTTTTCGGGGTTGGTTCGGGGTCCTCGGTTCTCGCAGCCTCCATAGTTCTCACCGTAATGATACTTCCCACGATAATAAGCATAAGCGAGGATTCGATAAGGGCTGTCCCCCTATCTTACAGGGAGGCTGCTTTATCCCTTGGCGCAACGAGGTGGCAGATGATAAGGACGGTCGTTCTTCCCTCTGCGAAGGTCGGGATAATGACATCCGTGGCTCTGGGGATGGGGAGGGCTATAGGCGAGACCATGGCTATGATAATGGTTATAGGAAATTCTCCTATAATATCCCTATCTCCTTTAAATCCCGCAAGAACGCTCACGGGGAATATAGCTGTTGAGATAAAGGCTGCTGTCGGGATTCATGAGAGCTCCCTCTTCGCAACAGCCCTCATCCTCCTCATTTTAGTCCTCTTCCTCAACAGCATAGCCTTCACGGTTAGGGGGAGGAGGTGATATCGCCGAAAACTTCGGAGAAAATAGCCTTCACATTCTTCTGGATATGCGGATTTCTCGTCCTTATCCCCCTCTTTGTGATAATAGGATATATATTTGTGAAGGGGATAGGCGGACTATCCCTCTCCTTCTTCCTAACACCTCCCAAAGGGGGTCTTACGGGGGAGGGTGGGATATCCTCGGTTATAGTCTCAACTTTATGGCTTATCCTTTTAACCCTCGCCTTCCTTTTGCCCCTAGGTCTCGGGGCGTCCATATACCTTTCGGAGTATGCGAGGGAGGGGAGGATTTTAAGGGCTATAAGGTTCAGCATAGAGAACCTTGCGGGCGTCCCATCCATAGTTTTCGGAGTTTTCGGCTTTGCCCTCTTCGTCATAGCCCTTAATTTCAATTTCTCCATCCTGTCAGGCGCTTTAACCCTGACATGCCTTCTCCTCCCGACCTTCATAAGAACATGTGAGGAGGCTATGAGGTCCATCCCCGCCTCTTACAGGGAGGCAGCTTTCTCCCTGGGCGCGACGAAATTTCAAGCCATAAGGCATATTATTCTTCCATCAGCTATGCCGGGCATTTTAACGGCTGTTATCCTATGTATAGGGAGGGCTATAGAGGAAACGGCATGCCTTTATGTCACGATAGGTGGAAGCGCCGCCATGCCGAAGAGCATTCTTGATAGCGGAAGACCTCTTGCGCTTCATGTCTTCTACCTCGCTATGGAGACGAGAGCTATAGATAAGGCGATGACAACAGCCCTCGTCCTCGTGGCGCTTATAATGATTATAAACGGGATAACCGTGTTCCTCGCGGAGAGATTCAGGAGGATGCTCGGGGGAATGTGATGGACCCGAAAATAGTCGTGAAGGATTTAAATTTCTACTACGGAAATTTCCACGCCTTAAAGAATATATCAATAGAGATAGGAGAAAGGAAGGTGACCGCATTCATAGGACCCTCGGGTTGCGGTAAATCCACTTTCCTTAGGACCCTGAACAGGATGAACGACCTCATACCTGATACAAAGCTCACGGGCAAGGTTTTCCTCGACGGGAAGAATATATACGATGAGGATGTTGATGTCGTGGAGGTGAGGAGAAGGGTGGGGATGATATTCCAGGTCCCGAATCCCTTCCCGAAATCCATATTCGAAAATGTAGCCTTCGGGCTAAGGATACTCGGGGTAAATTCAAAGAGCGTTCTCAAGGAGAAGGTGGAGAGGAGCCTTAGAGCCGCAGCCCTCTGGGACGAGGTGAAGGACAGACTGAATGATTCGGCTCTTAAATTATCAGGAGGACAGCAGCAGAGGTTATGTATAGCGAGGGTCCTCGCCGTCGAGCCCGAGGTTCTGCTCATGGACGAACCATGCGCATCCCTCGACCCCGTATCATCCATAAAGATAGAGGAGCTTTTAAAGGAACTCAAAAAGAACTATACTATAATTATCGTGACGCACAATATGCAGCAGGCTGCGAGGGTATCCGATATGACGGGATTTTTCCTCATGGGGGAGCTTATAGAATACGGAAAGACGGAGGATATTTTCTCAAATCCGAGGGATAAGAGGACGGAGGAGTATATAACGGGGAGGTTCGGATAATGCCAAGGGAAACCCTAGACCTGAAGCTCAAAGAGCTTAAGGAGGAGATAATAAAGCTCGGTGAGATGGTTGAGAACGCCATAACAAGGTCCATAGATGTCTTAAAGAGAAGGGATTTGAAGGAAGCCGAGAGGCTTATAGAGGATGATATGAGAATAAATGAGAAGAGACATGAGATAGAGAAGATGTGCATAAATCTTATAGCGACCCAGCAACCAATGGCGAGTGATCTGAGGAGGATAATAGCGGCGCTTGTGATAAGCCTTGAGCTCGAGAGGATAGGCGACCACGCCGAGGGCATAGCCAAAATAACAATAATGCTCGGGGAGGAGCCTCCCATAAAACCCCTGATAGATATACCGAGGATGGCTGATAAGACAAAAGATATGCTCAGAAGAAGCCTCAAAGCCTTCATGGAGGAGGATGAGGAGGAGGCGAGGAAGATATGCTTTGAGGACGACGAAGTTGATATGCTATATGATCAGGTCTTCCGTGAGCTCATATCATTCATGATAGAGGACCCGAGGCTTATAACAAGGGCGACAAGACTTCTCTGGGTAGCCCACAACCTTGAAAGAATGGCTGACAGAGTAACAAACATCTGCGAAAGAACAGTCTTCACAATAACAGGCAAGCTCGAAGAAATAGGCTCCTCTAAATACTAAAGCTCATACCTTATTTTCAGTATTTATAGTCGATAACTTTGCCATTCCAAATAAGCCAGCGAACATCTACTTTGGACATTAATGTTTTTAATTCTTCCTCAGATAAGGGCACTCCTAATTCAAAACTGCGTATTCCTTGATACCACCTAGGGCGATCGGTAAGTTCCCTCCATTTTATTTCAACATATGTTTTTGATTCTTCGGAAGAAACCCAAAAACTTGTGAGTTCTCCTTTTATACGCCATACTTCTTTAGCTGGTGCATATTTGGTAAGGATTTTTTGACAAACCTCAGCGAATTTTTCTAAATATTCGCTACCGGGTTTGTTTTGACGCTCAACTTCCACTGCATTTTCTATTAACTCACATACATCTTCCCATTTAGGAGTCCATTCATAATCTACATCTTTATCTGATTGGAACTCTACAAAAAGTCGATAACGACCATCTTTAAAGGTCCCAATTCCTATCCTCTTTTTATAAATATTTTGGACCATTGGACCCTCCTCCATTCTTTATTATGTAAGGTCTTCATCGCCTCTTCAAGAAAACAAAAAGTAGAGACTTTCTCTCTTCTCTTTCAATTCCACACCGGTGCGATTAAAACAGTGGTTTGGCTCCTGTTATAGCATGGGAGGAAAAGTCGTCACCCGATATTACCCCTCTCAAAGGAGAGGTTGATGACATTCGGGCAAAGCTGAGGATTTTTGGCGTTTTATCAAAAAGTGCTCAAAAACGGGGGCTCATGCCAGTCAAATAGCCAAGCCCTTTTTATTACGAACCGCCACCACGCATAGAGCCTTCCATAGTTGCTATAAACCACCCACTATCCACTATGGCGACCCTTCCCTTAACCACCCCACCAAGCATAAAGCCTTCCCCCGGGTCCTATGCGTGCTTTTATTCTATGGGGGAGAATCTTCCCTCGAGTTTTTTCATTACTTGGGGCATTGTTGTGTATTCCATTTCCTCGAGGGGCAGTCTATGGGGCTCGAACGGTCCGTGGGACCTCATTATATCCGCAAGGATATTGGCTACCCTTCTTGCCTCGTCGAAAGCGGGGTCGTCGAACATATCCCTGGGTCCTATGAGTTTGCCGTCGGAGAGCTGGAAGCCCAAAGCTATAACCCTCGGTGGTCCGTCAAATCTTGACGGATTGGCATCCCTCACGGGCACAGGCATTAAGGGACCATAATGGGAACCCCTCATCCACCCCTCAACAAGATGAGGCTTTGTGAAGGGTTCAAGAACCTCCCCAACGGCGGGGAAATGACCCTGAGTCCTGACTATGCATACGGGGTCATCCTTACCTACATACCTTCCGGCAACAAGGGCGAGCCTCTGGGTGGATGCCACGGCAGCTATATCCCCGTTCTCCCTGTGATATACGGCTTTTATCATATACCTCGTGGGAGCACCCAGGAAAACAAGCATATCATATATCTCCTCAGGCGCGTTGAAAATTATCTTCTTCCCCTCCTTAACATCATGAACCTCGAAGGAGAAACCCATATGCATGTTCTCAGCTATAACAAGACCTATGGTGTTAAAAGGATCAGCGAAGATTCTGTAAAGGGGAAGATTCCACGCCCCCGCGGATGTCTTGTCTGCCATGAAAATTATAACGGGCTCAGAAGGTCTCTCCTCAAAGCTCATCTCAGCAACCCCGGGTCCCATCCCCCTCACATTCCCGGAGAAGGCGTCGGCGAGAAGATCCTGACCTGCTCCGTAAAGCTTCATCTCCTTGGCAACTTTCGTGCACTCCTCAAATATATCCCACGCAAGCCTGTGTACCTCCTCATTATCCTCTCCCCTCGTATGGGTCATTATGAGCTGGAGGTCATCGCCCACTCTTGTGACATGGAAATCTATTATAAGCCTGCCCTTCTCCTTCTCAAGTATCTCACGAGCCCTCTCCATAAGAGCCTCGTGCATGCTTGAATGTCCTACATATCCCCCTACATCAGCCTTTATAACACTTAATGTGATCCTCATACTCCACCTCCTTAACATATGGCATATATTCCTCCAACAACCTCCTCCCCATATACCTCCCTCAATGTATCACATATCTCGCTCAAAGTGGCATAAGCCTTGACAGCCTCAAGTATGTAAGGCATGAGATTTCTGTTATCCTTGGCGGCATTCTTTAGCTCGGAAAGGGTCCTCAGAACCTCCCTCGTGCTCCTCTCGCGCCTTAAAGCCTGAAGCCTCTTTATCTGCCTCTCCTCACCCACCTTGTCAACCCTCAAAATCGGTATCTCTATAGGCTCATCCACCCTGTATTCATTGACGCCGACTATTATTCTCTCCTTCTCCTCCACCTCCTTCTGATACCTGTATGACGCCGCCGCTATCTCCCTGTGGAAAAATCCCGCCTTTATCGCCGGTATCACGCCCCCGAAGGACCATATCTTCTCAAAATACTCATATACCCTCTCCTCCATTCTCTTTGTAAGCCATTCAATATAATATGAGCCGCCGAGAGGGTCAACAACATCAGCAACACCCGTCTCGCAAGCTATAACCTGCTGGGTCCTCAAAGCTATGAGAGCAGCCTTCTCGGAAGGCAAAGCCAAAGCCTCATCCATGGAATTTGTATGCAAGGACTGGGTCCCGCCAAGGACGGCAGCCAAAGCCTGTATGGCTACCCTTATTATGTTGACCTCCGGCTGTTGTGCTTGCAGGGTGCATCCTGCTGTCTGGGTATGGAATCTCATCCACTGGGATCTTGGTGAGGCGCCGAATCTTTCCTTCATCTCCCGAGCCCATATTTTCCTTGCCGCTCTGAATTTCGCTATCTCCTCGAAGAAGTTGTTATGGCATCCGAAGAAGAAGCTTATTCTCGGTGCGAATTCATCAACATGAAGACCCCTTTCTACCCCAGCCTCGACATATGTTAGACCATCAGCGAGGGTGAATGCCAGCTCCTGAACAGCATCCGCCCCCGCTTCCCTTATATGATATCCGGATACGCTTATCGTATTCCACTGGGGAACATATTTTGAGCCGAACTCGAATGTATCTACCACGAGCTTTAAGGATGGTTCCGGAGGGTATATGAACTCATTCTGGGCTATAAATTCCTTTAATATATCGTTCTGTATCGTCCCCCTTAATTTTGTGAAGGGTATTCCCCTTTTCTCGGCGACGGCGAGGTACATAGCCCATATAACGGCTGCAGGACCGTTTATTGTGAAGGATGTGGATATCTCATCTATGGGTATTCCGTCGAAAATTATCTCCATATCCCTTAAGGAAGAGCATGCGACGCCGCATTTCCCGAACTCGCCCCGAGCCCTCGGGTCATCCGTGTCATATCCCATGAGAGTTGGCAGGTCGAAGGCTGTGGAAAGACCCG
This sequence comes from uncultured Dehalococcoidia bacterium, assembly GCA_964617575.1. Lineage (GTDB taxonomy): Bacteria > Chloroflexota > Dehalococcoidia > SZUA-161 > CAYRBX01 > CAZTWH01. The sequence continues at coordinate 7,834 of CAZTWH010000003.1, read as the reverse complement.
TCTCACCGTGGGCTAAGAGGTATTTGAACCTTCTATTCGTCTCCTCGGGGGTTCCGTAGCCGGCGAACATCCTCATCGTCCATATCTTTCCCCTGTATCCTGTCTCATGAATGCCCCTCGTGAAGGGGTAGCTCCCGGGGTCGCCGAGGTCGATTTCGTAATCCACATCCCCTATATCCTCGGGTCTGTAGAACCTCTTAACCTCTATGCCCGAAATCGTTGTGAACTTCTTCCTCCTCTCCTTCACCTCCATCTCTCCCCCTCATAACCCGTATCCTTCAAAACCTTAAACCCCCGTATGGGAAATCCTCTCTCATGAAAAACATAAGCAGAATCTCAAGCCCGTGACCCGGAGCCCCTATGGGAGAACCTATAGCGGATGTGGTTTCTCCCTTCCCATCGCCTGTTAAAACCCGAACCACTTTTTTATTTTACCATCTCCCCTTTTAAATTTCAACAAAAGGGTTTAAAATTTATTTGGGGGTATGAAAGAGTCCTGCGGTATATTCGGAATATACGCCCCCGGGGAAGATGTATCCCGTTTAACATTTTTCGGGCTATATTCCCTTCAGCACAGAGGACAGGAGAGCGCGGGTATAGCCTCATCCGACGGAAAGAGGATAAGGCTTTATGCCTCTCAGGGTCTTGTCGCCCAGGTATTTGATGAGGAGATTTTGTCAAGCCTTATGGGGCATATAGCGATAGGGCATACGAGATATTCAACAACGGGCTCGAGCAGGAAAGAGAACGCCCAGCCGATCCTTATAAAAGGACATGAGGAGCTTGCGATAGCTCATAACGGAAATATAATAAACGCCCTCTCTCTGAGGAAGGAGCTTGAGGAGGAGGGGATAAGGTTCTCGACAACAACGGATTCTGAAGTTATAGGTTATCTTATAGCGACAGCCCCGGGGAGGGATATAGTTGAGAAGATAAAATATGCGATGGCGAGGCTTGAGGGTGCGTATAGCATCGTAATACTTACGAAGGACAAGCTTATAGGAATAAGGGACCCCCTCGGTGTGAGACCTTTATGTCTTGGCGAGATAAACGGAGGATATATAATATGCTCCGAGACATGCGCCCTCGACCACCTCGGCGCGAATTTGATAAAAGAGATAGAGCCCGGGGAGATAGTTGTTGTGGACGGAGATTTCAGGGTTATAAAGGGGGCTAAATCTGAGAGGAGCGCCTTGTGCATATTTGAGTTCATATATTTCGCAAGACCCGACAGCATCCTCATGGGGAAAAGGATATATGAGGCGAGGAGGGCTATGGGCTTTCATCTCCACAGGGAATATCCCGTTGAGGCTGATTTCGTAACAGGCGTCCCCGATTCGGCTACCGCTGCCGGGATAGGGTATTCACAGGCTTCAGGGATACCTTTCGTTGAGGCTCTTTTAAAGAACAGGTATGTCGGGAGGACATTTATCCAGCCCGACCAGAGGCTCAGGGAGATGGGAGTTAGGCTTAAATTCAACCCCCTTCCGGAGGTTTTGAAGGGGAAAAGCATAGTTGTTGTTGATGACAGCATAGTTAGGGGGACGACGACGCCGAGGATAATAACCCTTCTTAAAAAGAGCGGAGCTTTAAAGGTTCATCTAAGGATATGCGCTCCCCCCATAAGGTATCCCTGCTTCTTCGGCGTTGATATGGCGACGAGGAGGGAGCTTATAGCAGCCCATAAGAGCGTTGAGGAGATAAGGGAGATAATAGGGACGGACAGCCTCGGATACCTCAGCATAGATGGGCTTATAAAAGCGGTCGGGCTTCCCAAGGAGAATTTCTGCCTCGCATGTTTCACGGGAGAATATCCGATACCCGTTCAGCTCGAATTTGATAAGCTCGCCCTTGAGAGATGAATTATAAGAAGGCGGGAGTGGATATAGAGGCTTCCGGCAGGATAAAGGGCTTTATAGGAAAGCTCGCCGAGGGGACCTACAGCGAGAGGGTTATAAAGGGAATAGGACCCTTCGCCTCTCTTTTTAAGCTCGAGGGCTATAAAAAGCCCGTTCTCGTATCGAGCGTTGATGGTGTCGGGACGAAGCTCAAGATAGCTGATGCTCTTTCGAGGCTGGATGTTGTGGGAGTGGATATAGTTTATCACTGCGTAAACGATATATTGACATGCGGGGCAAAGCCCTTATTTTTCCTCGACTATATAGCAATGGATAAACTATCGCCCGATAAGGTTCTCATGATAGTGGATGGCATAACGAGGGCTTGCCTTGATTTAAACCTTCCCCTTGTTGGAGGGGAGCTTGCGGAGATGCCGGGGATATACAGGAAGGGGAATTTTGACCTCGTGGGTTTTATAGTAGGGGTGTGCGAGGAGGGTGAAATCCTGCCAAGGGATATAAAAGCGGGGGACAAAATAATAGGTCTTCCATCATCGGGTCTTCACACAAACGGTTTCTCCCTCGTCAGGAAAATATTCGGGGAGAGGAGGGAGGAGCTCTCCGTATTCATACCCGAGCTCGGGGGAAACCTCGCGGATGAGCTTTTAAAAACCCACAGGTGCTACTTTAAGGAGCTTTATCCCAAACTCGCCAAGATAAAGGGGATGGCTCATATAACGGGAGGGGGTATAGAGGGGAATCTCAGGAGGATACTCCCCCCCGGTCTTTCGGCTTATATAGATGCGAGGGCGTGGGAGATACCCCCTATATTCAGGCTAATAGAGGAGAGGGGGAAGGTGCCGAGGGAGGAGATGTTCAGGGTATTCAATATGGGAATAGGGATGATTGTTATAGGGGATATAGAAGGGATGGAGATAGGGGAGGTGAGGAAGGGGGAGGGGGTATTCATAGACTTTTGATAAAATTAAATGGGATGGAGAAGCTTTCCGCTCTCATAAAGTACTGGATAGAGCACAACAGGGAGCATGCGGAGGAGATAAGGAGGTTTGCGGAGGAGTTTTCGGATTTCAAAGAGGAGCTTTTAAAGGCTTCATCAAAGCTTCTTGAGACGAATGAGGAGCTTGAAAAAATTCTCAGGAGGGTGGATGAAGGTAATAAGGCTTGAGGATTTCGGTCCCGAGTTTGAGCTCGAGAGGAATAGAAAGCTCGCCCTCGAGAACAGGAAAATCCTTGATGAGAAGGGTGTAAAAGCGATCGATGTCATGGGAAGTGTGGGGAGCGGGAAGACCTCGATAATAGTTGAGGTTTCAAAAATTATAGGCGTAAAGGTGGGTGCCATAGCGGGGGACCTCGAGACAACGATAGATGCGGACAGGATGAGGGAGGCTGGAATAGAATCCATAGAGATAAATACGGGAAAGGAATGCCACCTCGATTCAAACCTGGTAAAACGCGCCCTTTCCGAGATGAAGCTTGAGGGCATAAAGCTTCTCTTTATAGAGAATGTGGGAAATCTAATATGCCCGGCTGAATTTCCCCTGGGAGCCCATAAAAGAATCCTTGTCCTCTCTATAACCGAGGGACCCTATATAGTTAAGAAGCATCCCTTCGTATTTCTTGAGCCCGACCTTGTTATCATAAACAAAATAGACCTATCCCGAGCCATAGGGCTTTCGCCCGAGGATATAGAGGAGGATATAAGGAGGATGAGGGATATACCCGTTATAAAGACGAGCGTGAGGACCGGTGAGGGAATCCCCGAGCTCTCATCATGGATAAAGAGGGAGGTTTTTGGTGCATGAGTTTTCGGTATCTCAGGCTATATACAATGCCGTCATGAATGAGGCGAGGAAAAGGGGTGCGGAGAGGATTTTAAAGGTCGAGCTATCGATAGGCGAGCTAACGCTTCTCAACCCCGAACAGGTTGTTTTCTGGCTCGGCATTTTATTCGAGGGGGGGATAGGAGAGGGAGCGGAGATAGTGGTTGAGGAGATAGGCTCATCCATATTCTGCGAGAATTGCTTTTACAGGGGAGGAATACGGGCTGGGGATGAGGATCATTTCCTCCCCGTATTCAGATGCCCCAGATGCGGCTCGGGGAAGATAAAGATAGAGAGGGGGAGGGAGTGTTATATAAAGGCTGTGGAGATAGGGGGGAAGGATGTGCCTTGCGAAAGCATATAAAGGGGAGGAGCTTATAGCGGAGAACATAGCCGAGATGAGGGAGGAGGGGGATGTTCTGAAATTAAAAACCCTCTTCGGGGAGGAGGTTGAGGTTGAGGGTAAGGTTCTGAGCATAGATTTTGTGAAGTCGAGGATTATCATAGGAGGCGAGGTTGAGGGCTCTTATAAGCGTATGGGATAAAAGAGGAGTTGTTGATTTCGCAAGGGGGCTTTCTGAGCTCGGCTTTGAAATTCTTTCAACAGGGGGGACGAGGAGGGTTCTTTCGGAATCGGGCATCCCCGTCGTATCCGTTGAGGAGGAGACGGGCTTCCCGGAGATACTTAATGGGAGGGTTAAATCCCTTCATCCGAGGCTTTACGGGGGGATTTTAGCCCTGAGGGATAGGGACGAACATATGAGGGAGATAGAGGAGCTCGGTATAAAGCCCATAGACCTTGTAGCCGTCAACCTCTACCCCTTCCCGGAGGTTATAAAAAGGGATGTATCCCTTCATGAAGCCCTCGAGAATATAGATATAGGTGGACCTTCCCTCATAAGGGCTTCGGCGAAGAACTACCCCCATGTGATAGTGGTCGTTGACCCCGAGGACTACGGATGGGTTCTTGAGAGGCTTAAAAAGGGAGGGCTCAGCCTTGAGGAGAGGAGGGAACTCGCAAAGAAAGCCTTCCTCCACACAGCCCTCTACGACTCGATAATATCAGGCTGGCTGGGAGCAAAGCCTTTTCTTGAAAGTTTCCCCATAGTCCTGGATAGGGGCTTGAGATTGAGATACGGGGAGAATCCCCACCAGACGGCGTCCTTTTACGGCGAGGGTTTTGAGAAGATAAAGGGGAAGGAAATTTCCTACAACAACATACTCGATGCGGATTCCGCTTTCTCCCTCGTCCTCGAATACGATGAGCCCACTATAGCCATAATAAAGCACACGAACCCCTGCGGTCTCTCATCCCATAAAGAGCTCGCGGAGGCTATGAGAAGGGCTTTCTCGGGAGACCCCCTATCCGCATACGGGGGAATAATAGCTTCGAACAGGAAAATAGACAGGGAAACAGCCCTCGAGATAAAGAAGAGCTTCTTCGAACTCGTTATAGCCCCCGATTACGAGGATGATGCGCTTGAGGTTCTTGAGGAGAGGAAGGACCTTATAGTTTTGAAAGCCAAAGCCATGAGAAGGGAATATGAGCTAAGGAAAGTCATATGGGGCTATCTTATCCAGAGCGCTGATGAGGGGTGGGATGAAAGATGGGAAGTTGTCACGAGGAGGAAGCCGACGGAGAAGGAACTTGAGGACCTCAGGTTCGGGATGAGGGCTGTAAAGCATATAAAATCAAATGCGATAGCGATAGTTAAGGACAAAACCCTTGTCGGGATGGGCGCCGGTCAGCCGAGCAGGGTTTACAGCACGGAGATAGCGATAAAAAGGGCTGGGGAGAGGGCTCGTGGCGCTGTCCTATCATCGGACGCCTTCTTCCCCTTCCCCGATTCCGTCGAGCTCGCGGGCAAAGCGGGAATAACGGCGATAGCCCAGCCGGGTGGCTCTTTGAGGGATAAAGATTCTATAATAATGGCGGATAGATTTGATATGGCTATGATTTTCACGGGAAGGAGGCATTTTAAGCACTGATGATCGTTATAACTGACGAGTACATAAAGGATCTCGCGAGGAGGATAAGGGAGGGGGAGGATGTTCTTGAGGAGCTGAAAAAGGTCTATGAGATAAAGGAGACCCTCCTCTGGAGGGCTGAGACAGCAACATGCGCCTGTGTTATGAACTCGGACCTCCCGACAAGATTCTGCTACGAGGTCTCATACCTGGAGGATGCCATAAAAGCTCTCGAGAAGGGAGATAGGGATAAGGCTGCGGAGCTCCTCCTTAAGGTGAAAGGGGAGGAAACCTGATTTATCTCCCCTTGAACTCGGGCTCCCTCTTCTCGAGGAAGGACCTAACTCCCTCCTTATGGTCCTCCGTCTCCCTGAGTATAGCCTGAATGAATATCTCATAGAGGGTCTGGGTCCCGAGGTCGAGGTTTAGGCTCTTATAACATGCGTTTTTTATGAATTTCTGAGCGAGGGGAGGTCCCTTTGAGAGTTTATCCGCAAATTTAAGCGTCTCCTCCATGAGCTTATCCGCCGGGTAAACCCTGTTCACAAGACCTATTTTTTCGGCTTCCTGGGCGTCTATAAGGTCTCCCGTAAGCATGAGCTCGAGGGCTTTCGGAATTCCTACTATGCGTGGGAGGAGGAAGGTAGCTCCGCAATCCGGGATAAGCCCCCTCCTGACGAAGGCGAGGGAGAATTTAGCCTCTTCGGATGCGAATCTTATATCGCAGGATAGGGCGAGGGAAACGCCCATCCCCGCTGTTACACCGTTTACGGCGGCTATAACAGGCTTCCCCATACCGGTTATAAGGCTGGGTAAAGTTATTATGCTCTCACGGGATACAAATCCCTTCACCCATTCAGCAAGGGGCTTCTCCCCCTCCTTCTCAAGGGAGCTGACATCAGCTCCCGAGCAAAAACCCCTCCCCTTCCCCGTGATCACAACAACCCTTATATCCTCATCGGAGTCCATCTCCTTGAGGGTATCATATAAAAGCCTCTGGGTATCAAAATCGAGGGCGTTGAGCTTCTCAGGACGATTCAGCGTTATTATCCCTGTGTTTTTTTCCCTCTCCACAATAACCTTATCCATCATCCCACCTCCTTCCCGACTATAACAACGGATGCGACCTGAGGGGGTCCCCCGAGGGTGTGGGCAAGACCTATCTTCGGGTCCTTGAGCTGCCTCTCAGGAAGCTGGGCTTTGCCCTGAAGCTGTTTGTATAGCTCGTAAACCATCCTAAGACCGGAAGCGCCTATCGGATGACCAAAGGATTTAAGACCTCCATCAGTGTTTACGGGAAGCTCACCCTCCAGTTCAAAAACTCCCTCCTCAACATCCCTCCATCCCTCCCCCCTCTTCGAGAAGCCGAAGTCCTCATATATTATTAGCTCGGTTATGGTGAAACAATCATGAACAACGGCAAGGTCTATATCCTCCCTCGGGTCCTTTATACCGGCTTGCGTGTACGCATCACGGGATGCAACCCTGTTAGCCTCAAAACCAACCCAGTCAAAACCGGGTCTTATTATGGGATTCATGGAGTCAACGGATAGTCCTATCCCTTTTATGTAAACAGGGTCTTCTCTGAATTTTTTAGCCATATCCGCTCTTACGAGGATAGCGCATGCCGAGCCGTCGCTGTTTCCGCAGCAGTCAAAGAGTCCCAAGGGCCATGCTATTATAGGCGCGTTCAATACCTGTTCTATCGTCACCTCCCTTCTAAGGTGGGCTTTCGGGCACTTGGCTCCATTTTTATGGTTTTTTACGGCTATTTTTGCGAGGATTTTCTTCCCCTCATCGGGGGAGAGGTTATTGACATAGAAATATCTTGTTGCTATGAAGGCGAAGGTTCCGGGAGCCGTTCTTCTTATCTCGAGGACGGGATGGTGTCCCCTCCCCGTCCCGAGACCCCCGAACCCCGTATCCTTTAATTTCTCCACACCTATAGCCATGACTATATCGTACATCCCCGATGCGACGGCGAAGCAGGCGTTCCTCATAGCTTCATGACCTGTTGCGCAGGCGTTCTCAACCCTTGTTATGGGGATGTTCTTCAGCTTCAGAGCATCAGCTAGGGGTGCCCCTCCGGGTATTCCGAACCTCGGGGGTCTTTCCGCATTCCCTATCCAGGCAGCCTGTATATCCCCGGGCTCTATCCCCGCATCCTCGAAAGCCTCGTATGCTGAT
>CAZTWH010000002.1:0-20174 GCA_964617575.1 uncultured Dehalococcoidia bacterium | reverse complement strand
CGGATATTACGAGGTTCCGGCAGGCTTCACATTCCCCGGACTCTATGCAGCAATGGCAACAGCATACATGGATAAATACGGGGCGGAGGAAAAACACTTAAGGCTCGTGGGTTTGAAAAATCACGAAAACGGAGCCCTCAACCCGAAAGCCCAGTTCAATATGTCCATAAGGGATATAATGAACCAGAGAATAGAAAGGGCAAGGAAGAGAGGGGAGCCCATCCCCGAGTGGAAGGACGAGTTCGATTTCCTCTCAGATAGTAACGCAAACCCTATAATAGCATGGCCCCTAAGACTCTTCGACTGCTCCCCAATAACAGACGGGGCAGCCTGCCTACTCCTCGCATCCCAGGATATAGCAAAAAACTTCACAGACGACCCCATATATGTTGTAGGCTTCGGACAGGGAAGCGCGCCTGCTTTACATAACAGAGACGACATCACATCTATACCTTCTGCTAGGTTTGCTGCGAAGATGGCTTATGAGATGGCTGGTGTTGAGCCTCGGGATATAGTTATAGCTGAGGTTCATGACTGTTTCACGATAGCGGAGATAGTTGCGACCGAGGATTTAGGTTTCTTCGAGCAGGGTGAGGGTTATAAAGCGGTTGAGGAGGGTCTGACGAGGAGGGATGGTGAAAAACCCGTCAATACATCCGGCGGGCTCAAGTCGAAGGGGCATCCGGTCGGGGCATCGGGCGTGGCTCAGGTTGTTGAGATATGGGAGCAGATGAGGGGCGAGGCTGGGGAGAGGCAGGTTAAAAGGGACATACCCTTAGCTCTCACGCATAATGTGGGGGCTACGGGGGGAACATGCGTAGTACACATTTTTGAGAGGAGATGAGCCATGATAAGCGGAAAGGAGTTCGAGGAGAAGCTAAAGGAGAAAAAGCTCATGGGGACCTTCTGCAAAAAATGCGGCGAGGTCCATCTTCCCCCGAGACCGATATGTCCGAAATGCAAAAGCCCGGATGTGGAGTGGAAGGAGCTCTCAGGGAGGGGGAAACTTGTGGCTTTCACATCAATAAGGGTTGCACCACCCCTCATGATAGAGGAGGGATACGGCAGGGATAAGCCCTATATAACGGGTATCGTCGAGCTCGAGGAGGGTGTGAAGATAAGCGCGAGAATCCTCGGCTTCGACCCCGAAAAACCCGAGGATATAAAAATAGGCGCGCCCCTTGTAGCTCATTTCCACGAAAAGGGGGAAAGGGTATTCTTAGCCTTCAAGAAAGCATCCTGAACCAATACAAAAGGAAGAGGGAGGAAATAGAAAAAAGGCTCGGAGAGTTCGGAAATAAAAGGGGGGAAGAGGAAGTTTTCCTCGAGCTCTGTTTCTGCCTCCTGACACCTCAGACAAAAGCCGAGGTCGCATGGGATAGGATCGAAAGAGCCCGTGATGTTTTCATAAAAGGAAATGTCGGGGAAATAGAAAAAGCCCTCCGGGGAATAAGATTCCATAAAAATAAGGCGAAATATATAGCACGGGCAAGAGAATTCTTTACAGAAAACAGCAGTTTAAATGTGAGGGGGAAAATTCCTCCGGACCCTTATTATGCGAGGGAATATCTTGTGAGGAATATAAAGGGGATGGGATATAAGGAGGCGAGCCATTTTTTGAGGAATATAGGTATGGGTGAGAGCCTCGCAATACTCGATAGACACATCTTGAAATCCCTCGAGGAGCTCGGTGTGATAAACAGGATCCCGAAAACCTTGAGCCCGAAAAGATATAAGGAGATAGAGGAGAGGATGAAAGAACTCTCAAAGAAACTCCGTATACCCCTCTCCCACCTCGACCTCCTCCTGTGGTCAATGAAAACAAAAAGGATATTTAAGTAGATTTCTTCCTATAATCAGGACACTTTTTAGCATTCGGTCTCTCGGGTCTGTGACAGGCACTCCTCCAGTTCCACATGCATGTGTCACATAAAAACTTCCTCCCACCAAATAAACCCTTTATCCTCTCTATAAGCCCCATCCCCCAATATTCTAACATATCAAAATAATTTCGCATAATGTCCATTATGTAATATTGACATAAAAAATTTGACAAGGATGTGGTGGGTTTTTATAATTTTGGCTGAAAGGGGGTTTTATGGAGGCAGTTATTCCTTCGAGGGAAGTTTCTGATGTTATTCTTGAGGCTGGTGGTGAGGCTTTCAGGGAGTGTTATCAGTGTGGGACCTGTAGTGGGGTTTGTCCCTGGAATCTTGTGAAGGTTTTTCTTCCGAGGAGGATGATACATGAGTGTCAGCTCGGTCTTATAGACCTTGAGGAGGAGGGGATATGGACATGTGTCACATGCAAGATGTGTGTTGATAGGTGTCCCCGTGGTGTTGACCTCATAAGTATAATGAGGGCTCTTAGGAGGCTTGGTGTTGAATGGAGGGCTGTTCCTTCCTCCCTGAGGACATCCCTTACGAGCATATCGACCCTTGGAAATCCCTGGGGTGAGGCTAAGGAGAAGAGGTATGACTGGGCTCGTGATCTCGGCATCAAGGATTTCTCCCCCGGGACGGAATGGCTTTTATTCCCGTGCTGCACCCCCTGTTATGACCCGAGGGCTAGGAGGATGGCTGTAAATTTTGTAGAGATACTTAAGAAAGCCGGTGTGGATTTCGGTGTTATAAGGGATGAGGTCTGCTGTGGGGAGAGCGCGAGGAAATCCGGTGAGGAGGCTCTTTTCCAGAATCTAAAGGAGACGAATAAAAGGCTTTTCGAGGAGAGGGGGGTTAAGAAGATAATCACGATATCTCCCCATTGCTATTTCACCTTCAAGAACGAATATGATGGGGATTTTGAGGTTGTTCACTATTCCGAGTTTCTTTTATCCCTTATAAAGGATGGGGCTATAAAGCCGAAGGCTATAGGGGGGAAGGTGGCTTACCATGACCCCTGCTACCTCGGTCGCCACAGCGGTATATATGATGAGCCGAGGGAGGTCCTAAGGTCTCTGGGCGTTGAACTCATAGAACTGCCGGATTCGAGGGAGAACAGCCTCTGCTGTGGGGGCGGAGGGGGAAGGATATGGATGGAGACGCCCAAGGGGGAGAGGTTCTCGGATATAAGGGTGGAGCAGGCTCTTAGTGTGGGGGCTGATACGATAGCCCTCGCATGTCCATATTGTATGGTGATGATAGAGGACAGCGTCCTGTCAATGGGCAAGGAGCTTAAAGTAAAAGATCTCTCAGAACTCGTAAACGAAGCGCTATAGGGGGTGAAATGGCTAGAATAGGAGTCTATATTTGCCATTGCGGAACAAATATAAGAGGAACCGTCGATGTCGAAAAGGTTAGAGATTATGTAAAGAATCTGGAAGGTGTTGTTATAGCTCGTGATTACAGGTACATGTGTTCTGATCCGGGTCAGGAGCTTATAAAGAAGGACATAAAGGAGCATGGTCTTACGGGTGTGGTTGTTGCTGCCTGTTCTCCGAGGATGCATGAGGGTACATTTAGAAGAGCCTGTGAGGAGGCGGGTCTTAATCCCTATCTTTTTGAGATGGCTAATATAAGGGAGCAGTGCTCCTGGGTTCATGAGGATATTGATGCTGCTACTGAGAAGGCTAAAGCCCTTGTTAGGGCTGCTGTCAGGAAGGTTCTTCTTGATTCTCCCCTTCATCCGAGGGAGGTTTCCGTAAATCCGTCGGTCTTAATAATTGGTGGGGGTATAGCGGGGATACAGGCTGCTCTCAACATAGCCGAGGCGGGGAAGAAGGTTTATCTTGTTGAGAAGTCCCCTTCCATAGGCGGTCATATGGCGCAGCTTGATAAAACCTTCCCAACCCTTGACTGCTCCGCGTGTATTTTGACGCCGAAGATGACGGATGTTGGCGCTCATCCGAATATAGAGCTTATGACATGGAGCGAGGTTGAGGAGGTATCGGGTTTTGTTGGGAATTTCAAGGTTAAGGTCAGGAAAAAGGCTCGTTTTGTTGATATGGAGAAGTGCATAGGATGCGGGATATGCATGGAGAAATGTCCCTGGAAGACGAAGAGCGAGTTTGACGAGGGTCTTTCGGAGAGGAAGGCTATTTACACACCCTTCCCTCAGGCTGTCCCGAATGTTCCTGTTATAGATAAGGAGGTCTGTGTTTATTTCAAGACGGGTAAATGCAGGGCTTGTGAGAAGTTCTGTCCCACCGGCGCTATAAAGTTTGATGATGAGGATGAGATAGTGGAGCTCGATGTCGGAGCCATAATTGTAGCCACAGGTTATAATCTCATGGACCCATCGAGGCTTCCGGAATATGGCTACGGTGTATATGACAATGTTATAACAAGCCTTCAGTTCGAGAGGCTTGTTAATGCCCAGGGTCCGACCGGTGGCAGGATTCTTTTGAAGGACGGGAGGGAGCCCGAGAGCATAGCCATACTCCACTGCATAGGCTCGAGGGATGAGAATTATAACAAGTATTGCTCGAGGGTTTGCTGCATGTATGCCCTCAAATTCTCCCACCTTATAAGGGAGAAGGTTCCCGGCGCCGATATTTATGAGTTCTATATAGATATGAGATGCGTGGGTAAGGAGTTCGAGGAGTTCTACCACAGGCTTCTCGGCGAGGGTGTTAAGTTCATAAGGGGGAAGGCTGTAAAGGTAACGGACAGGGCTATATCCGATGAGGAGAAGGGCAAGCTCATTGTAATAGCCGAGGATACCCTTATAAATAAGGTTGTGAGAGTTCCTGTGGATATGGTTATCCTCTGCCTCGCGATAGAGCCGAGGGAGGATGCCCAGGATATAGCGAGGAAGCTCAATATCCAGAGGAGCAGGGACGGTTTCTTCCTTGAAAAACACCCCAAGCTCGAGCCCGTCTCAACATCAACGGATGGGGTCTTCCTCGCGGGATGCTGTCAGGGACCGAAGGATATACCCGAAACGGTGGCACAGGCGAGCGCCGCGGCATCCCACGCCCTCGCCCTCATAGATAAGGGCAAGATAATATTGGAGCCGATAACAGCAGAGGTCGTGGAGGAGCTCTGCTCCGGATGCCAGGTCTGCGTCAACCTCTGCCCCTTCGGAGCAATAACCTTCGACCCCGAGAAGAGAAAATCTTCAATAAATGAAGTTTTATGTAAAGCGTGCGGTGTATGTGCTGCTGCTTGTCCGTCGGGTGCTATAGTCAGCAAGCATTTCACGACGGAGCAGGTATTTGCGGAGATAGAGGGTTTGCTTAAATGAGGGTTCTCTCCGGGATAAGGGTTCTTGATCTTTCCCGGATTTTGGCTGGACCCTTTGCTACGATGGTTTTATGCGACCTCGGTGCTGAGGTTATAAAGGTTGAGAGACCTCTTTTTGGGGATCCTGCTCGTGGCAATGGACCTTTCATGGATGGGGAGAGCAGTTATTTTATGAGCCTTAACAGGGGGAAGAAGAGCATAACCCTTGACCTGAAGAGGGATGAGGGGAGGGAAGTATTTATAGAGCTTGTTAAGAGAAGCGATGTTCTTGTTGAGAACTTCGTCCCGGGCGTTATGGATAGGCTTGGTCTCGGGTATGAGGTTTTGAAGGAAGTTAACCCCTCCCTTATATACTGTGCGATCTCGGGTTTCGGGCAGGATGGACCATACAGGACGAGACCCGCCTTTGACATCATAGTTCAAGCCCTTGGTGGGATAATGAGCATAACCGGTCATCCGGATGGACCCCCCGTAAGACCCGGCGTATCCTATGGGGATATAGTCGCCGGCTTATTTGCGGTCATAGGCATTCTCTCAGCCCTCGAGAAGAGGAGAAGGACGGGGGAGGGGGAGTTTATAGATATAAGCATGCTTGACTGTCAGATAGCAGTCCTCGAGAACGCTTTTATGAGATATTTCGCAACGGGGGAGGTCCCCAAGCCCCTCGGGACAAGGCACCCCGTATATACACCGTTTCAGGCTTTCAGGACGAAGGACGGGTGGATAGTTGTCGCGCCGGCGGGAGGGACATCATCGGACTGGGAGCTCCTCTGCTCAGCGATAGACAGGGTCGACCTCATAAACGATGAGAGATTTGCGGACGGGTGGAAGAGGACCCAGAATTATGATAAGCTCGAACCCATCCTGTCCGAGGCTTTCCTCAAAAAAACGACATCCGAATGGCTCAAGATCCTCACGGACCTCGGGATACCATGCGCCCCCGTTAACAGAATAGATGACGCCGAAAAGGACCCGCAGGTCATACACAGAGGTATGATAAAGAAAATAAAACACCCGAGAATCGGTGAGGTAAAGCTTATAGATTCACCAATAAAGTTCAGGGGCTCGGAATGCGGGATAAAAGGCGTGGCTCCCGCCCTCGGTGAACACACGGATGAGATCCTGAAAAAGCTTCTCGGCTTCCCTGAGGATAAAATTAAGACTTTAAGGAAAAAAGGGGTTATCTGACTGGTGGAGGCGGGGGAGAGTCGAACTCCCCGTCCGAAAGGAGGCTTTGGGCAGCATTTAGAGGCATAGCCGGTTTTTTACTCTCGCCCCGAGGACCCCAACCGGCAGGGTTCCACAGGGCATAGCCGATAAATTTTGAGCGGGCTTATCGGCGTCCACCCGCCCAACCCTGTATCATCCGCACCCTTCCCACCCCTACAGGGGAGAGTGGGAGGGCTGGGCTTACTCTTTAGAAGCCCTTATGCAGCAACAGGAGTGGCACCTATTTTTTCGCCGCCTTTTTAACGAGGTATGCGGCGACCTCGACCTCAAGCTCCCAAATACCTCCCCCCGTCGAAACCTCTCGCCCCCACTTTTTAAACTGCAGGAACCTTCATATATATTTTAACACAAAACTTAACATAGCTAAAAATAAGCTGTTAAAGAAGACTTTATTTGACTTTCCATATAAATTAAAGACATCTTGTTTTGCTTGTGAAGATTTTCTTTTTGTCTTAAGATAGAGATTTGGAGGTGGAAGATGGAGCCTTTATGGGGGATAAGGGTTCTTGATTTCTCGAGGTATCTTCCGGGGAGATTTTGTTCTATGTTCCTTGCTGATTTCGGTGCCGAGGTTATAACCATTGAGGTTCCCCGTGTTGACCCCTCCCTTCCCGTTTTCGATGTTGATGAGCTGGGTCCGAGGAATCTCACGGCGGGGAGGAACAAGAAGAGCATGACCCTGAACCTGAGGACTGAGGAGGGGAGGGAGATAGTTTACAGGCTTATAAAGACGACGGATGTTCTTATAGAGGGCTTCAGACCGGGTGTTATGAAGAGGCTTGGTCTTGACTACGAGACATTGAGGGATATAAGCCCGAGGCTTATCTACTGTTCTATCTCCGGCTTCGGGCAGGATGGTCCTTATAAGATGAGACCGGGGCATGATGTGAACTATCTCGGGATAGCGGGGATTCTTGATCTCACGAGGGGGAAGGATAATTCCCCCGTCCTTATAGGGACCCAGATAGCTGATCTGGGAGGGGGAGCCTTTCAGGCTTTATCTGCCATCCTCTTCGCCCTCCTAGCGAGGGAGAGGACGGGTGAGGGTCAGTATATAGATGTATCCCTTTTCGATGGCGTTTTTATATGGCACTGGTTGAACGGCGTGAGATTTCTCCAGAAGGGTGAGGTTGACAGGAGCCTCTTCGGGGACTCAGCAGGGTACAACATATACGAGACGAAAGATGGGAAACACATAACCCTCGGCATAAGGGAGAAATGGTTCTGGGATAGATTCTGCGAGCTTGTGGGGAGGGAGGACCTGAAGCCCTATATGGACCCTCCTCCTGAGGAGAGGGATAGGGTTTTATCCGAGCTCTCAAAGATTTTTAAGGAGAGAACGAGGGATGAGTGGGAGAAGCTTCTCTGGGAGAACGATATACCATCGGGACCCGTGAAAACGGTTGAAGAAGCTTTCCGGGACCCCCATGTCAGAGAGAGGGGGCTTATCGTTGAGATGGAGCACCCCGCCGTGGGGAAAATAAAACTCCTCGGAAATCCCATGAAGCTCAAAAACACCCCTCCGAAGATGAAATCGCCGCCCCCGAAATACGGGGAGCATACGGTCGAGATACTTAAAGAGCTCGGATATACGGACGAGGATATAAAAAGACTCAGAGAGAAGAAGGTGATAGAATGATCACTCGCCCATGATCTTTAGAACGACCTCCCTCGAGCGCGGTCTCGTATCAAAATCTATAAGAACGATCTGCTGCCATGTCCCTATATCAAGCCTCCCCCCGCTTATCGGAACAAAAAGGGAAGGACCTATAATGGTCGACCTTATATGAGAATGGGCATTCCCCTCCCCCCAGACGCTGTCATGCCCATAACCCCTCCCCCTCGGAACAACCTCCTCAATAACCCTCCTGAAATCATCAAGAAGCCTCGGCTCATTCTCTATCGTCGATAAACAACAGGTCGAGCCAATACAGAAAATAAAAACAACCCCCTCCCCTACCCCGCTCCCCTCTACCTCCTCCCTTACTTTATTTGTTATGTCAACTATATCTCCGTTTCCCTTTGTGCTTATTTTGAGTCTTGAGGTTTTGAGCATGGCACCCCCTCTTAAAGTATAATTTAGTGGGGTGGATTTCGGGGAGCTTTTGAGGGGAAGAAGGAGCATAAGGGAGTTTGAGCGTGGCTTTATAGGCAGGGGGGATATAGAGAGGATGGTAGAGCTCGCCTCCCTTGCCCCGAGTGCCACGAATGACCAGCCCTGGAGGTTCATAGCTGTAGAGGATGAGGATACAAAGAGGAAGATGAGGGATATAGTTGAGGCTAAGGTAGAGGCTTATGGTGAGCATCATATGAAAAGGTATGCCCTTCACTTCTCAGAGGCTCCTTTTGTTATAGTTGTCCTTTATCGCCCATGGATGGGGAAGGAGGACCCATGGGCTGTGGAGCTCGGGATTGAGAGCGCTTCCGTGGCGTGTGCTTATCTTGAGCTTGCTGCGAGGGATATGGGATACGGGACATGCTGGTGCTCATCCCCTTTATTTTACGCGAGGGAGGAGCTCGAGGCTCTCCTCGGTGTTGAGAAGCCCTGGAGGATTTTAGCCCTGTTTCCCGTTGGGAAACCGAGGAAGATTCCCAAGAATCCGGGGAGAAAACCTTTGGGGGAGATCCTTTCGTTCTTATGAGGATACTTGGCATCGAGACATCCTGTGATGAGACGGGGGCATCCCTGGTTGAGGATGGGAGGAGGATTCTATCGAACATAGTCCTTTCACAGGAGAGGATCCATGCTGAATTTGGGGGAATAGTCCCGGAGGTCGCCTCGAGACAGCATATAAGGTCCATAATACCCATAATAAGGATAGCCCTTGGGAGGGCTAATTTGTCCCTTCATGAGATAGATGCTGTCGGAGTAACATCGGGACCGGGTCTTGCGGGCTCCCTCCTCGTCGGGATAAATGTGGCTAAGGGGATAGCCCTTTCCCTCGGCGTGCCTCTTATCGGCGTGAACCACCTCGAAGCCCATATATATGCATCATGGCTCTTGCCCGAGCCACCCTATCTTCCCGCTGTTTGCCTTGTCGTATCCGGAGGTCATACCGAGCTCATCCTCATGAGGGACCATCTTGACCTCAGAGTGATAGGGAGGACGAGGGATGATGCGGCGGGGGAAGCCTTTGATAAGGTAGCGAGGATACTCGGTCTCGGATATCCCGGAGGACCCCATATAGAAAGGGTGGCGAGGGAGGGGAGACCCACCTTCACCCTCCCGACCCCCATCCCCCACTCATACGATTTCAGTTTCAGCGGTCTCAAAACCTGGGTCCTAAGGATGAGGGAGAAGATAGGGGAGGATGAGATAAAGGACCTCGCGAGGAGCTTTCAGGACAAGGTTGTCGAGGTTCTCCTCGATAAGACCTTCAGAGCATATAGGGAGTTCGGGGCGAATTCGATAATAGTCGCGGGGGGCGTGGCATCAAACAGCTCCCTAAGAGAAGCCTTCCTATCCCTCCCCGTCCCCGTCTTCATACCACCGCCCGAGCTCTGTACCGATAACGGCGCCATGATAGCATCATGCTCCTACTTCCACCTCATAAAAGGGGACCTGAGCCCCTTGAGCCTCGACGCCACCCCTTCCTTATCCATTCCCTCCCTTTATCAATAATGTGAATAACCCTGAATCCCCTCCCCTCAAGCTCGGATGCTATAAACCTCCTGTGACACCTCCAAGGAAACCTCTCGGAACATAAAATAAGAGCCCTCTCCCTCCGGGAAACATCCTCAAGAATACTAAGACCCTTCTTGAAATCCTCGCTCTCCATATGCTTTATATAACCGCCCTCCCTGTAACCACCAAGTCTGTCCCCGAGATATAAATACCTAACACCCACCCCCTCAAGAACCCCCTCAAGCTCCTCCCGACAGAAATAAGAAAACCTGCTCCGGGGAAACCTCCTGACATCCACAACAACCCCTATCCTGTAGCTCTTTATTATCTCAATAAAATCCTCAAGACTCCTATTGCTCGTCCCAAGGGTCCAGACCGATAAGCTCACAGAACCTCCAAGCATCCTCATACATGTATACATTATTGAATAGAACATATGTTTCGAGTGGAACATATGTTTCAACAAGTTCTTTGAGGGACAAGAGTTCCTGGTCTGAGTATTTATGTTTATAGTTTTTCCCTCCGTGGAGGCGGAGGTATATGAATTTTCCGTGGAGGGGTTTATTTTTGAAGGGGTCCGTGCAGTGGACGAGGTCGAGATCCCTGCATATTTTTGTGATGGTATTTGGGTCCCATAAGCCTCTCGGCTCCCATATGAGCTCAAGCCCCTCTCTTTCTATTTTGGTGAAGAAGGAATAGAGATTCTCCACATTTTCCTCATTTTCGGAGAAACTCGGCGGGGACTGGAAAAGGATCTTCCTCGCGCCAAGGGCTTGGGCTATCTCCTTCGTTTTCTCCCATGCACTAAAGACATCTTTATTCGGCTTGAAGAATCCGAAATCACCGGATGGTTTTTTCCTCATCCTCTTATATGTGGGTCCCGGCGGGTGGGTTATGAGCTGGAGAGCCTTCATCGTGAACTCAAAACCCGGTGGAGCCTCCTCCCTCCACCTTATCGCAGTTTTGACCTCCGGAAGCTCATAAAAGGTCCTCTGAACCTCGACAACCCTGAACCTCTTGAAATATTCCCCCATCTTTACAGGAAAACCACAACACCCAACCTTAACCATCCCCCCTCATTATAACCCCAATTTTTTAGTCCATTCCTAAAATTTTTCAGGACTTCGGACATCTTGGAAAAGTCCGAGGGACTGGAAATTTTTGAGAGGACTTTCTCGGACTATTGACAGTCCGAGAAAAATATTTATAATAGGGACAGGAGGGAAGATGAGGGGGATGGTACCGCCTTATGGGCCTGCGAGCGGGATGCTTCAGGCAATACAGCTTTTCAGGAAGGAGGTTCCTCAGAGGGTAGATGGGGATTATTTGAGGAAGCATGGGATAGCTCCGGGGAATGAGTACAAGGTTGTTGGTGCTTTGAGGTATCTTGGTCTTATAGATGAGGATGGGAGACCTACTGAGAAGACGAAGCTCCTTCGTGCGAGGGGTTCTACCTTCATGATGGCTCTTCAGGAGATAGTCAGGGATGCTTACAGGGACCTTTTCTCCCATCTTTCGAAGCTCAGGAATTTCTCGAAGGATGAGATATACAATTATTTTGTTATAGAGGAGAATCTTGGTCCCGAGATGGCTAACAAGGCTACGAGGTTTTTCATACATCTTTGCAGGCTTTGTGGCATTGATCTCGGGATAGAGGTGAGGAGGGGGAGGTCTGAGGGGAAGAGGAGGAACGCGAGGAGGAATGGGGGGGTGAATTTGTCGATAGCTTTAACCCCGGAGATTCTGGAGATGGATGTTGACAAATTATCTCAGGTTATAAAGAAGCTTTATGAAGCTCTTGATAGAGCTTTCAGATAAATTTGTTAAAATTATAAGGGCTTTATGGAAAGGTTTTATTATTTATGTTTTTCCCGTGTCCGTGGCATAGGTAGGGCGAGGCTTACGAAGCTTTTATCCTTTTTCGGCAGTCTTGAGGCTTCTTGGAGGGCTTCTTATGGTGAGCTCAAGGAGGCGGGTCTTGAGGAGAGGGTTATATATGAGATTTTGAGGTTGAGGGACAAGGTCACGCCCGAGGGCGAGGCTGAGGAGCTTTCGAGGAAGGGGATAGATTTCATAACGATAGGCGATGATGCTTATCCCTGGAGGCTTAAGGAGATTCCGGATGCCCCTATAGTTCTTTATATAAAGGGGAGGATTTTGCCCGAGGATGAGTGGGCTTTATGTGTTGTTGGGACGAGGAGGGCTACATCTTACGGTCGTTCTGTATGTGAGAGAATAGTTCCTGAGCTCTCCCGGTCGGGTCTCACCATAGTTAGCGGTCTTGCTCATGGTATAGACAGCTATGCCCACAGGGCTTGTCTTTCGGCGGGCGGTAGGACGATAGCCGTTCTCGGTAGCGGTCTTGATATAATTTACCCGAAGGAGAATGAGGGTCTTGCCCGTGAGATAGAGGAGAGGGGTGCTCTTCTTTCCGAGTTCCCTCCCGGGACGAAGCCTTATTCTCAGAATTTCCCGAGGAGGAACAGGATAATGAGCGGTTTATCCCTCGGTGTTCTCGTTGTGGAGGGGGATGTAAAAAGCGGTGCCATGATAACGGCGAGGTTTGCCCTTGAGCAGGACAGGGAGGTTTTTGCGGTTCCGGGGAATATTTTCTCCCCCTCAAGCTCGGGGACAAACAGGCTTATTCAGGAGGGGGCGAAACTTGTCATGTCCGCCCGTGATATACTTGAGGAGATAAACCTTGATATGGCTTTGAGGAGGGAGGGGGAGGTTCCGTCCGATGAGAGGGAGAGGAGGATAATGGAGGTTCTGTCCGAGGGACCCCTTCATATAGATGAGGTGGCTTACAGATCCGGGATGTCCATAAATGAGGTGAGCAGTGTTCTGAGCATTATGGAAGTAAAGGGGATGGTGAAGGAAGTAGGGGGTATGAATTTTATAAGGGTATGAAGAAGCTTGTTATAGTTGAATCTCCCACGAAGGCTAAAACTTTGAGGAGGATACTCGGGGATGGTTATATAATAAAGGCATCCCTCGGTCATGTTATGGACCTCCCGGAGGATGAACTCGGTGTGGATATAGAGAAGGGTTTTGAGCCCGTTTACGTCCCCGTTAAGGGCAAATGGAGAGTTATAAAGGATATAAAGGAGACTTCAAGGAAGGTTTCGGATGTATATCTCGCCATGGACCCGGATAGAGAAGGGGAGATAATATCCTGGCATATAGCCAATTTTATAAAATCAAAGGTTCCTGTTAGGAGGGTTGTTTTTCATGAGATAACGGAGAGGGCTATAAAGGAGGCTTTCAGAAGCCCGAGGGATATAGACGGAAATCTTGTCGAGGCTCAGAAGGCGAGGAGAATCCTTGACAGGCTTGTCGGTTATAAGATGAGTCCTGTTTTGTGGGAGAAGGTTAGGTGGGGTATATCCGCCGGAAGGGTTCAGTCCGCAGCCCTGAGGATGATAGTTGACAGGGAGAGGGAGATAGAGGATTTCGTCCCGGAGGAATATTTCATAATAAGGGCTGTTTTCGAGAAGAACAGGGAGGTTTTTGAGGCTGAGCTAGAGGAGAGGATAAAGGATAAAGACGAGGCTCTCAGGATAAAGGAGAGGGTCGAGGGAAGTGTTCCCGAGGTTTTGAGGTTCGAGAGGAAGGAGGGTTATAGAAATCCTCCCGAGCCCTTCATAACGAGCACCCTTCAGCAGGAGGCGTGGGCGAGGTACAGGTTCTCCGCCAAGAAGACGATGTTTATAGCTCAGGAGCTATACGAGGGTATGGATGTTGGGGAGGGGAGTGTCGGGCTTATAACATATATGAGGACGGACTCGCCGAGGTTATCCGATGTCGCCATATCCATGATGAGGAAGTTCATAGAGAAAGAGTATGGCTCGGAATACTCCTCGCCGAGGAATTTCTCGCCCAGATCCAAAGTTGCTCAGGAAGCCCATGAGGCTATAAGACCCACATTCGTTTACAGGACGCCCGATAAGCTCTCCCCCTATCTTCCCGCTGATCATCTTAAGCTTTACGAGCTCATATGGAGGAGGGCTTTAGCTTCCCAGATGGCGAGGGCGAGGGTGGAGAACTTGCTCGCCGATATATCGTGCGGAGGCTATATATTCAGGGCTCGGGGGCAGAGGCTCATATTTGATGGCTTTCTTAAAATTTATGGCAGTTTTGATGAGAAGGTTATACCCGAGCTCAAGGAGGGGGAGAAGCTCATCTTGAAGGAAGTCAGGGTTATAAGGAAGACGACCCAGCCTCCTCCGAGGTACACGGAGGCTTCCCTCATAAAAGCCCTCGAGTCCAACGGCATAGGAAGACCAAGCACCTATGCCGTCATAATATCCACCCTCAAGGAGAGGGGATATGTCAGGGTTGAGAAGGGTTTTTTAAAACCCACAAATCTCGGCAAGATAGTTTCAAAGCTCCTCTCCGAATATTTCCCGGAGATAGTTGACCTCAAATTCACAGCCCATATGGAGGAGGAGCTCGACAAGATAGCATCGGGGGAGAAGGGGAGAAAGGAGATGCTCGAGGAGTTTTATTCTTCTTTCAAGGATGCCCTCGATAAAGCTTACAAGGAGATGCCGAGGGTGAAGGATGGGAAACATACTCGATGATTACAAAAGGTATCTCGAGATAGAGAGGGGGCTTAAGGACCTCACGGTATCCGTATACATGAGGGAGGCTTCAAATTTTATCTCCTTCCTTGAGGAGGAGGGAGTGAGACTTGAGGAGCTCACCCCTAATCTCCTTCATAAATACTTCGGGACCCTTTTTAAGGAAAGGGAGCCGAAGAAGAGCACGATAGCTCTGAAAGTATCCTCCTTAAGGAGGTTCTTTGAGTTTCTCGTAAAGAGGGGGGATATAAGGGATATTTTTCTTTATATTCTCCCCAGGGTCAGGAGGGAGAAAAAGCTCCCTTCTTTTTTGAGGGAGGAGGAGGTTTTGAGGCTCCTCGAAGCCCCCGCATCTTGCGACCCCAGGTCTTTAAGGGACAGAGCTATACTTGAACTCCTCTATGGCGAGGGTCTGAGGGTCAGGGAGCTCGCATCCCTCAACATATCGGATATAGATTTTAAGGGGAGGAAATTGAGGGTTGTGGGGAAGGGGGGAAAGGAAAGGGAAATACCACTGGGCTCATATGCTCTCCGAGCCCTTAGGGATTATATAGAAAACGGGAGACCGAGTTTTTTAAAAAGGAATGATGAGGCTCTGTTTTTAAATAAAAGCGGGGGCAGGCTTTCCGTCAGGATGATAGAACTGATAGTAAAGGGATATGGGAAGAGGGCGGGAATAGGAAAAAGGATTCATCCCCATATATTGAGGCACACCTTCGCGACCCATATGCTGAGGAGGGGAGCTGATCTCAGGGCTGTTCAGGAGCTTCTCGGTCATTCTGACCTTAGGAGCACGGAGGTTTACACCCATATAACGCCGATCGACCTGAAGAGGAGCTACGAAAAAGCTTTTCCGGAGGGGATTTATGAGGATACTGGTTGTAAACGGACCCAATCTCAATCTTCTGGGTAAAAGGAGGAGGGACATATATGGTGATATAACTCTTGAGGATATAGAAAGGGCTCTTAAAGAGAGGGGCGATGAGCTCGGCGTGGAGCTTGTCTTCTTTCAGTCAAATCATGAGGGGGAGATAATAGATTTTCTCCAGAGGGAGGAGGCGGATGGGATAATAATAAATCCGGGTGCCCTCACCCACTACGGCTATTCCCTGAGAGACGCCCTTGAGGACAAGGGTGTTCCCGTGATAGAGGTTCATATATCAAATATATATGCGAGGGAGGAATTCAGGTCCCGTTCCGTTATAGCACCCATAGCCAAGGGTCAGATAACGGGTCTCGGTCTTAAGGGATATATTTTAGCCCTGGAGGCTCTCAAAGATGAGGCTCGAAAGGCTTAGGGAGAGGATGGAGGGTCTCGGTATAGAAGCCCTCCTCATAACTTCGCCCACAAACATAAGGTATATATCGGGTTTCACGGGCTCCTACGCGTTTCTCCTTATTACAAGAACAAGCTCCCTTCTCCTCACGGATATGAGGTATATAGAAAGGGCTAAATCGGAGGCTCCGTCCTTCGAGGTCGTAAAAATAGGCTTCGATGTCGGGGAATGGCTCCCCCCTCTTGTCAAAAAACTCGGTTTAAGGAGGCTTTATTTTGAATCTTTGTCTACAAGCTATGCCTTCTTTGAGGAGTTATCCTCCGTAGCCCCTGTTCTTCCCGTAAAGGGTCTTGTAGAGGATATGAGGATGCTCAAAGATGAGGATGAGGTGAGGAGGATAAAAAGGGCGCTATTTATAGCGAAGAGGGCTATGGATTTTATATCCGGGCTCATAAAACCGGGCGTGAGGGAGGATTATCTCGCATGGGAGGCTGAGAAGTTCATGAGGGAGATGGGGAGCGAGGAGCTTCCTTTCCCCGTAATAGTCGCCTCCGGTCCCTCAGGAGCCCTTCCCCACCACAGGTCATCTGAAAAGCTCATAAAGGAGGGGGAGAGCGTTGTTATAGACCTCGGCGCGAGATACAAGGGGTATTGCTCCGATATAACAAGAACCTTCTTTGTGGGCAAGCCCCCGGAGGAACTCATTGAGGCTTATAGGAAGGTAAAAAGGGCGATGGAGGAGGTTAAAAGTTTTATAAAGCCGGGGGTGAGGTGTGAGGAGGCTCACCAGCTTGCTCAGAGTATAGTCGGGGAGATGTGGCATTCGGTGGGGCACGGGGTTGGTCTTGATGTCCATGAGGGACCGAGGATAGGGAGGGGCTCTCAGGATGTATTCCAAAAAGGCATGGTCTTCACGATAGAGCCCGGGATATACATACCGGCGCTTGGTGGAGTGAGAGTTGAAGATATGGTAATATTGGAGGAGGAAGGGAAATGGTTGACGGAGGAGAGCTCAGAAAAGGACTCATAATAGAGATAGACGGGAATCTTTATTACATCCTCGAATACAGACACCTAAAGCTCGCAAACCGCCCCGCCCAGATAAGGCTCAGACTCAGGGATATAAAGGCGGGTCATACAATAGAGAGGACCTTCCAGGGGGAGGTCAGGTTCAAGGTGGCAAGGGTCGAGGAGAGACCCGCCCAGTATCTCTACAGAGAGGGGAACTTCCTTCACTTCATGGATAAGGAGACCTTCGAGGAGGTGATATTGAGCGAGGAGGAGGTGGGGGAGGAGGCCATGAAATATCTAAAGGAAGGGGAGGATGTTTTCATCTCCGTATACGATGGAAAGCCGATAGGTATGGAGCTTCCCCATGTCGTTGAACTCGAGGTCGTGGATACGGGACCCGGTTTTAAAGGGGATACAGCCCAGAGCGGGGGGAAGCCCGCAACCCTCGAGACGGGAATAACAATCCAGGTCCCCTTCTTCGTCCAGGTCGGAGATAAGGTTAGGGTGGATACGAGAACGGGCAAATACATAGAAAGGGTGGAAAAGGCTTGAAGGCGGACCTCCATATCCATACAACCTTCTCGGGAGACTCTCAAAATAAACCCGAGGATATAATAAAAAAATGCCTCGAGCTCGGGATAGACGCGGTGGCAATAACTGACCATAACGAAATAGAAGGAGCTCTGAGGACAAAAGAAATAGCCCCTATAAAAGTTATAGTCGGGGAGGAGATACTCACAACACACGGAGAAATAATAGGTCTCTTCCTCAAAGAGAAAATCCCGAGATTCCTCTCCCCTGAGGAGACAATAACAAGAATAAAACTCCAGGGAGGACTCGTCTATATACCCCACCCCTTCGACGGAATAAGAGTCGCATCATCCCTTGAAACAAAAGTTCTACTGATGCTGAAGCCCTATATAGATGCGATAGAGGTATTGAATGCGAGGATAATTCTTGAGAGGGATATAAAGAAAGCTAGGAGGTTTGCGGAGGAGAACGGATTTCCGATGGGTGCCGGGAGTGATGCTCACAACATATTTGAGGTTGGGAATGCTTATGTTGAGATGGGTGGATTTGAGACTCCTTCGGAGTTCCTTGAGGCTTTGAGGAATGGGGAGATAAGAGGCAGGAGGATGGGATTTCTTGAGAGGGCGAGGGCTTTTTACGAGAGTATAAAGATGAGATGCGAATAGGCTGGTTCACGACGGGGAGGGACAGGGAGGCTCGGGAGCTTTTTGAAAGCACCCTTTCGTGGATAAGGAGGGGAGAGATAAGGGGGGAGGTTATCTTTGTTTTCTTAAACAGGGAGAGGGGTGAGGATAGGGAGGTGGACCTTTTCATGGAGCTTGCTGAAAGAGAGGGAATACCCGTTATCTCTTTATCTTCAAAGAAATTCAGGGACAGGCGTGAGTTTGAGGCATCCGCGGTAAAGCTCATCCAGCCCTTTAGACCCGATATATGTTTTCTATGCGGCTACATGCTCATAGTTGGGGAGGAAATGCTTAAAAAATTCAGGATGATAAACCTTCATCCATCTCTTCCGGGAGGACCCAAGGGTCCCTGGGAGAAGGTTATGGATGAGCTCGCGAGGGGGGATTATGATGAGGCTGGAGCCATGATCCACCTCGTTACGCCGGAGCTTGATGTCGGACCCTGCATTTCGTATTTTTCCTTCCCGTTAAAGGATTTGAGGGATAAAACCTCCTCCCCGGAGGAGCTATCCCGTCTTATAAGGGAGAGGGAATTTAGGGGGGAGATACCCCTTGTTCTTCTAACCCTGAGGGCTATATCCCTTGGCGAGATAGACCTGAATAAAATAAAGCCTCTCGATTTCTCCGAGGAGATAGGGAGATGGCTTTAATTTTCTTCGACCTCGAGGGACCCTTAACATTTCAGGATTGCGCCTATGAGCTTATGAGGAAGGTCGGGGCGGGGAGGGTTTTTGAAGCTATAAGCAGGTATGACGATATTCTCACGCTTGAGGGAAGGGAAGGATATGAGCCGGGAGACACCTTGTTCCTCATATATCCCTTCCTTCTTCTATACGGGGTTCGTGAGGAAGATATAGCCGGTATAGCGGATAATGCGAGGATAACGGAAGGGGCTTGTGAGCTCGTGTCGAGGCTGAAAGAGAAAGGCTGGGGTGTTTATTCCATAAGCACAAGCTATTTCCCCTACGCCAGGAGGATATGCGAAGCCGTTGGCATAGATATTGAGAACCTGGCATCGACCCTTATAGAGCTTGACTGGGAGCTCTCAAAGGAGGAGAGGAGGGCTATAAAGGAGGTTGAGGATTTTCTGAACTCTGAGGATAGCGAGGGAAGGATAAGGGAGAGGCTTGACAGGTTTTTCTGGGAGGAGCTTCCGGGGATGCCTGTTTATGAGAAGATGAGAAATATAAAGCCGTGTGGCGGGAGGAGGAAGGTCGATGCTCTTTTAAGGTTTGCGAAGGATACGCCTTTGGAGGAGATATGTGCCGTTGGGGATAGCATAACCGATATAAGGATGCTTGAGTTTGTGAGGGATGGGGGAGGGCTGAGTGTAGCCTTCAATGCCAATGAATACGCCCTTCCCTTCTCAAATCTCGCCCTCGCCTCGAGGAGCATCCTTGATCTTTATCCCGCCCTTCTCATATGGGAGGGGGGCGTTGAAAAGGTGAGGGAATTCGCCCTTTCCTCGGATAAATTCTCATGGATTCCGGATCTTGATGACCTGTCAAAGGTTCTTGCGTCCCACAAAAAGATGAGGATGATTTTGAGGGGGGAGGCTGGAAAGCTGGGATGAAGGTTCTGGGTTTCGGGGCTCTCAATATGGACCTCATATTCAGAGTTAGAAGGACTGTCGAGGATGGTGAGGAGGCTGTTATTGATATGAAAAAATGCCCCGGAGGTTCGTCAGCCAACACGATTTACTGGCTATCGAGGGAGGGAATAAGGACAGGTTTTCTCGGTGCCATAGGGAGGGATAGGGATGGGGGGATTATTCTCGAGAATATGAGGAGGGCTGGGGTGGATGTGGGCGGGATAAAAAGGAAGAGGGGCAGGACGGGGAAAGCCATTTTATTTTCGGACGGGAGGAGAAGGGCTATATACCTCATACCGGGTCCCAGTCTTGCAAGAAAGGATATAGACCTTGACTATCTAAAAAGCTTCGACATCCTTCACATCTCATCCCTCTCGGGAAGGGGACATATTGTTCAGAGATGGGCTCTTCAGAATTTCGGAGGCATCCTTAGCTTCTCCCCGGGCGAGCTGTATGCGAG
>CAZTWH010000001.1:12539-20951 GCA_964617575.1 uncultured Dehalococcoidia bacterium | reverse complement strand
AAAAAGGACTGCGAGCTCGCCCAAAAGCTCTTCGGCATAAAAGCTATATACGGCGTCGAGCTCACCCATCTTCCCCCAAAAGCTATACCCGAAGCCGCAAGGGAAGCAAAGGAGCTCGGAGCTCAGATAGTAATAGTCCACGGGGAAACAATAGTCGAACCCGTCGCGAGGGGAACAAATATAATGGCTCTGAGTTCCCCCCATGTAGATATACTCGCCCATCCGGGCTTCCTCACGGAGGAGGAAGCCCTTCTCTGCTCCAAAAACTCTATTTTCCTCGAGATCTCTTCCCATAAAGGTCATTCTCTAACAAACGGATATATAGTGAAAATGGCAAGGAAATTCAACCTGAAACTTCTCCTTGGCTCAGATGCCCATACGGAAGAAGAACTTCTCACACCAAGTTTTGCGAGAGATGTCCTCAAAGGGGCAGGTCTTGAGGATGGGGAGATCGAGGAGGTCCTCTTCAAAAATCCCCCCATCCTCCTCCGGAAGCTCGGTTTTTAAGCCTTCCCTATCCTGTAAACCTTCGTCCCGCACACGGAGCATGTGCCCGTTACCGCGGGCTTCCCATTCTTGAGCGTTACCTGGGTGGGATTCTTTATCTCCCTCTTCGCCCTGCATTTGAAGCAGTAAGCCTCCATTCCGCTTCACCCCCTTTCTTTTTCTCAATTATATTTAGAACAAATCTATCAAATTTGTCAAGCCCTGTTGTAAAGGCTCATAGCCTTGTCTATCCCTTCGGAAATCATGCACTTTAAAGCCTCTATCCCGAGGGAAATGCCCTTTAATATCCTTTCCCTGTCCTCCCCCATCTCGGAGAGAACGAATTCCGAGGCATCCCCCCTTTTGGGACCTATGCCTATCCTTATCCTCTTTATATCCTCCCTCCCAAAAGCCTCTATTATAGAACCCATCCCCCTGTGTCCACCAGAGCCACCACCCCTCCTTATCCTTATCCTCCCAGCCTCTATGTCAAGGTCATCATAAATGACTATAAGATCCCTTAAATCAAAACCGTGCCCCGAAATAAAATCCTTTATAGCCTCACCGCTCTCATTCATAAATGTCAAAGGCTTTATAAGTATAACCTCCTCATCCCCTATCCTCCCCCTCCCATACTTTATAAGCCCCCTCCTCCTCATCCTAACACCCAATTCCTTAGCCAAGGTGTCAATAAAAATATGACCAACATTATGTCTTGTTAAGGCATATTCCTTACCGGGATTTCCGAGCCCTGCTATTATTTTCATTTCAGTATGAGTTTTATTCTTTTCGATGGCTCTTTTTCTTTTGCTGTTTTCAGAGCTCCTTTTAATTTCTCCTCGAGGAAGGATAAAATATCTTCTATATTCTCTTCGCCTATCTCCTTGAACCTATCTCTCATCTCATCAAATATGGGGACCTCTATTTTTATCTCCTCTTTCAATATATCTTTTATGAGACTTAGTATCTCGTCATCGAGCAGGGGGAGGATGGGTTCTATCTCGCTTGACCTTATTATTTTAAGGAGTTTATCTATTCTCTCCTCTCCTCTTTCGATTATTTTCCTCGCGAGTTTTCTTGACAGGATTTTTGTTTTCTCCCTTATCGCCTTTTTTATCCCTTTTTCGAATTCCGAAAATTCATCCTCGGGTATTCTGTCGAGGAGGGTTATTCCGCACTCGCATATTGGATAATCGGGTTCCTTTTCGCATATTTTTATCCTTCTTTCGAGCTCTTTGAGCCTTTCATTCCACAATTCAGCCACAGGCTTGCCCAGTTCTTCTATGGAGTCAAGGCTTTTCAATATCCTGAGACATTCTCTCAAGTTATTAAGTTTCTCGGAGAGAATTTTCATCCCCTCCGTATATTCCGTGTGATGTTTTTTATACCTTTCCATGTATTTTCTTTTGAAATTCCGGAGCAAAATTTTCAGACTTCCTATAAGATGGGGGTTCTTGGTGAGGTTTTCCTCCTCGAGCTGTTTTAAGAGGGTTTTCTTATCTATGAGCAGATCCTCGTCATCTATTATGGTCCTCTCTATAAGCTCCCTCTCTCCAGCAAGCTTCTTTATCTCCTCAGATTCGTTTGCATCGGGTAGCTCAAATATGGATTTTCTTTTAACTTCCCGGAGAGCTTCTATTCCCCTCCACGCGTCGAAATCCATCTTCCCTACCTCGTGGGGCATTATTTCTTCCCCGAGGGCGAATTTCCATTCAGGGCTTATTTTTAAAGATAGGGTTTTTTTGAGGAAGGGGATGAATGAGAGGATGAGGAGGGCTGACAGGTACTTGGGGATGCCTTTTTGGAGGAGGAAGTTTTTTTGAAGTTCTTTGAAACTGTATACGCCCTTATCTACGAGGGATGTGAGGAAGGGGAAGAGGGGGGAATTTTCGGGGGATAATTTATGGGGATTATCGGGGGTGGAGAGACCCAGAGGGGGTGCGAATTTCAAGGTGGCGTCATTTTTCTCGCCTCTGAAAAGACCCGAGAATATATCCTTTGCGTCCTTTTCCCTGAGGGGGCTTGTGAATTTAAAAGGGTGTGGGGGAAGGGATGAGAGGACTATGAGGGAGAGTTCGTCGAAGAAATCCGCATAATTCTCCTTGGGTTCAACCTTTATCCTCCTGCCAAGAAGCTCGCCTTCTCTATAATCCTTCAGGGTTGCCCTCTCCTTCACGGATGGCTCCGGGAATATAAAAAGGGTTGGAATATCGGACTCTCTCTTTTTCCTTGAGAAAATGACTCTGAAATCCTCCTCCCCTCCCTCAGCCTCTCCGAAAATGAATTCCCCCCTGTATTCTATGTTCCTGAATATATACCTCCAGGGGATTATCTCCCTTTCATAAGGCTCCCTCATTTCCAAGCCTCTATAAATCTCTTAAGGCTCCTATCATAGGTCCTCTCAACATCGGGGGGAAATAGACACCCGGGAAGTTCTCTTCTCTGCCAGTGATAGAAGAGGCAATCGCAGCATTTTCCCTTCCTCGGACATGGCTCGTATGTGCATGGGCACCTCTCCCTGTTTTTCTCGATTTCGCATTCCATCATACCCCCTTCTCAGCTTCTTCCAGTATCTTGAGGAACTCCTCCTCGGTCAGGAGCTTTGTCCCGAGGGCTTTTGCCTTGTCAAGCTTTGATCCGGGGTCCTCACCGACGACGAGGTAATTCGTCCTCCTCGATACGGTGCTCCCGACCTCACCGCCGAGCTCCCTTATCTTAGCCTCAGCCTCCGTCCTCGTGAAGGATGAGAGCTTTCCCGTTATAACAAACTGAAGACCCTTTAAGGGTTTCGGTCTCTCAACCTCCTTCGTCCTCACGCCCGCCTTCTTAAGCTTCTCTATAACCTCGAGGTTCTTTGGCTCCCTGAAGTACTCATATATGCTCTCGGCAACCTTGGGTCCTATATCGGGGAGGGTCATGAGCTCCTCCTTCGTAGCCCTCGCGAGTCTGTCTATATCCTTGAAATACTTCGCGAGAAGATCCGCCGTCTCCGAACCAACATGCCTTATTCCAAGGGCATATATGAGCCTCGAAAGGGGTCTCTCTTTGCTCCTCTCTATGGAGCGAATTATATTGTCAGCCTTCTTATCAGCCACACCCTCGAGTCTTAAAAGATCCTCTCTCCTGAGGGTGTAAAGGTCAGCGACATCCTTAACAAGCTTCTCCTTTATGAGAAGCTCGCACATGGACTTCCCGAGCCCCTCTATATCCATCGCTCCCTTTGATACGAAGTGCTTTAAAAGCTCCTCAAACTGGGCGGGGCAGGAAGCATTGGGACAGCGATGCATAGCCTCACCCTCAGGCTTTATAACCTTTGAACCACATACGGGACACCTTTCGGGCATCCTGAACTCCCTCTCCTCACCCGTCCTCCTCGACTCTATGGGTTTCACGACCTCAGGTATAACCTCCCCCGCCCTCCTCACAACAACCCAGTCCCCTATCCTGAGATCCTTCTCCTTTATATAATCTTCATTATGTAGAGCTGCCCTTTTAACCACCACGCCTCCGACATTGACGGGCTCGAGGATGGCTATGGGGTTTAGGGTGCCTGTTCTTCCCACATGGACCTCTATATCCAAGAGCCGGGTTGTTGCTTCAACTGCCGGGAATTTATATGCAATAGCCCATCTCGGTTCCCTTGCCACGGTTCCCAGTCTTTCCTGGAGTTCGAAGGAATTCACCTTCACGACTATTCCGTCGACCTCATAGGGGAGGTGTTCTCTTTCCTCGAGCCATTTTTCGTAATATTCCTGGACCTCTTTTATTCCCCTGCAGAGTTTATTATGGGGGTTTACCTTGAATCCCATCTCCTTTGCCATAGTGAGGGCTTCGAAGTGGGTTTTTGGGACATATCCTCCTTCTATTGTTTTCGGCTCGAGGGCGTATATGAAGATATCGAGGGGTCTTTTTGCCGTTATTCTTGAGTCGAGCTGTCTTACAGAGCCCGCTGCTGCGTTCCTCGGGTTTGCGAAGAGGGGGAGTCCTTCTTTTGCCCTCTCCTCGTTAAGTTTCTTAAATCCCTCCTTTGAGAGGAATACCTCCCCCCTCACCTCGAATTTCTTGGGAGCGTTTTTAACAACGAGGGGGATGCTTTTTATTGTTTTTAAATTTAAGGTTACATCCTCCCCTCTGTATCCGTCTCCCCTTGTTGCTCCCTTAACGAACTTCCCATCCTCGTATGTAAGAGCTACCGCGAGTCCGTCTATTTTGAGCTCGCATGATAGCTCGAGGTCCTCGTTTGTTCCGAGCATTCTCCTTATTCTGTCGTACCATGCTTTGAGCTCGTCCTGGTTGAAAGCGTTCCCCAGGCTCAGCATCGGGACCTTATGTTCGACCACTCCGAACTCCTCTACGGGTGGTGCTCCTACCCTCTGGGTTGGGGATTCTGGTGTTATAAACTGGGGATATTTCTCCTCGAGCTCTTTTAGCTCCCTCATGAGGGCGTCGTATTCCGCGTCGCTTATCTCCGGGCTATCGAGGACATAATATCTCCAGTTATGGTAGTTTATGAGTTCTCTCAGCTCCTCTATTCTTTTCTTTACCTCTTCGAGTTCACCCATCCTCTCACCCCCAATAAAAATATTATTCAGAGTTTTTTGAGAAATCTCTCTATTCTCGGAAGGGCTTCTTCTATTTTCTCCCTCGGGAGGGCGTAGCATATCCTTACATATCCCTCACCGTTCTCCCCGAAGGCGTTCCCCGGGACGACGAGGACCTTTTCCTCAAGGAGGAGCCTTTCAGAGAACTCCTCTGATGAGAGACCTGTTTCCTTTATCGAGGGAAATATATAGAAGGCTCCCTTTGGTTCAACGCATTTAAGACCTATTTCCCTTAGACCCTGGGTTATGAGTTTTCTCCTCCTGTCGTATTCCTCAACCATCTCGGAGACCTCTTCTTCGCCGTTTCTTAAAGCTTCGAGGGCTGATATCTGGCTTATTATAGGGGCGCAGAGCATTGTGTACTGGTGAATCCTGAGCATAGCCTGTATTATCTCCTCGGGTCCCGCCGCGAATCCTATTCTCCATCCCGTCATGGCATAGGCTTTCGAAAAACCCCCGAGAAGAACCGTCCTCCCCTTCATGCCGGGAAGGGATGGGAAGGATATGTGCTCACCCTCATATATGAGCCTTGAATATATCTCGTCCGATATAACTATAAGATCCCTCCTCTCGGCGAGCTCTGCTATCTTTAAAAGCTCTTCCTTATATATCGTCGAGCCTGTGGGATTATGGGGGTAATTGAGGATAAGGACCTTTGTTTTACTGGATATTTTCTTCTCTATATCCTCGGCTGTTATTGAGAAATCCCTCTCTTCCTTCAGGGGGACGGGCACGGGTTTCCCCCCTGAGAGGATGGTGCACGGTCTGTAGGAGACATAGGATGGGTCTTGGATGAGAACCTCATCTTCCTCATCCACAAGGGCTCTTATTGCGAGGTCGAAGGCTTCGCTCACACCAACGGTTATCAGGATCTCATTCTCCGGGTCGTAGGAGATACCATATTTGTCCTCAAGATACCTTGATATCTCCTCCCTCAATTCGGGGAGACCTTTATTTGATGTATACATGGTATATCCCTTCTCGAGGGCTTTTATCCCCGCCTCCCTTATACACCAGGGGGTTGTGAAATCCGGCTCTCCCACCCCGAAGGATATAATGTCCGTTACCTTCGTCAGAAGGTCGAAGAACCTCCTTATACCTGAAGGTCTTATATCCCTCGCCCTTCTCGATATCCTCATGATTTAAAAAGAAAGGGGTATTCTCTTCTCAGCCTTCTCCTCGAAAAATATGCCATCCTCTTTATATTTTTTGAGAACAAAATGGGTTTCTGTTCCCTTCACACCCTCCATTCCCGCTATCCTCTTGGAAACGAAAGAGGATATCTCTTCTATGCTCCTCCCCTTTATCAAAAGGAAGATGTCATTCGTCCCGGATATGAGGTAAACGAATATGCTCTCGGGGAGCCTCGCTATTCTCTCCGCTATAAAATCAAAACCAACATCCCTTTTCGGCTCAACTTTCACCTCGACGATCGCTATAACTTCGCTCTTCCCCAGCTTCTCCCAATCAACTATACCCCTGTATCCCAGAATCACCCCCTCCCTTTCAGCTCTCTCTATTACCTCCTTGACCTCCTCTCTCCTCTTTCCCAGCTTTGAAGCTATCCTCTCTATATCCCTCCCCTCTTTCTCAACGAGCCTTAATATATCCTCCATTATCCCCTCCTCCCTATAGTTATGAAAACCGTATGAATGTTCCCCCATCTCTGGGGAAGGGTATGACCGAATTTCCTGACATCCCATTCTCTTACAAGGTTCTCCACCGTTTTCATCTCTAAAAATCCGAGCTCCCTCATCCTCTCAACACATGTCATCATCTGCTCAACATAGGGCGAGCACACCGCAAGCCACCCCCCTATTTTTAAGGATTCCTTTGCTATTTTTACGGCATCCTCGGCACCCTTCATATCGAGTATGAAAAGGTCGGCATCCCTCTCATCCACGCCCTCAAAAATATCCCTCTCCTTTATCTCTATATTCTCAAATCCCCATTTTTTTATATTTTCGAGGGCGAGCTTTATATTCTCCCTATCCCTCTCGTAAGCGACAATCTTCCCTTGCGGACAGTAATGGGCGAGGAACATGGATGAGAAACCCGAACCGAGACCGCAGTCCACTATGAGGGCGCTGGGTGGCGGGGTCGTGTAGGCTAATATTAAGGAGAGGTCCTTGGGGTAGAGGACCTGGGTTTTCCTCTTTATCCCCCTTTTCATGAGGAAATCCACAAGATATGGCTTTGCAACCCTGAAGGATTTCCCTATATGGGTTTTTACCTCCTCCCCCCATTCAAGCTCCTTTTCGAGGTCGAGGACGCCGAAGCGGGTATGGAGCTTCCCATCAGCCCTTGTGAGGATGCTCTCCTCCCCGAGAAGAAGCACGAGCTCTCCTTTTATAACTTTGGTCTTACTTTCCGCCAATTTGTAGCCCCCTCATAAGTATATGCTACCCTCAATATTATCTCCTCCCCGAGGGGAGGTCCTATTATTTGCATGCCTATGGGAAGCCCCTCATGGAATCCGCAGGGTATTGATATGGCGGGAAGACCCGCTATGTTTATCGGTATCGTGCATATATCGCTCATATACATCCTGAGAGGGTCCTCTATTTTCTCACCTATCTTGAAAGGAACCGTTGGGGATGTGGGCGTTATGAGGACATCGTATTTTTTGAAAGCCTCCTCAAATTCCCTCTTTATAATAGTTCTGACCTTCTGTGCTTTGAGGTAATAGGCATCGTAATATCCTTTGGAGAGGGCGTAGGTTCCGAGCATTATCCTCCTTTTGACCTCGGGACCGAATCCGTATCCCCTCGTCTTCTCCATGACCTCCCATATATTATCGGCATCCTTCCAAGAGAATCCGTATTTGACGCCATCGTATCTTGCGAGGTTTGCGGATGCCTCCGAAGGGGCGATTATGTAATAGGATGGGAGGGCGTATTTTGTGTGGGGGAGGCTCGTCTCCTCAACCACCCCTCCCATATCCTCGAGGAGTTTTACGGCTTCGAAGATGGAAGCCTTCACATGCTCCTCAACCCCTTCTTCAAAATATTCCCTCGGGATGCCTATTTTTACGCCCTTAATATCCGGTATGAGGGCTTTTAAGTAATCGGGTGTGGGCTGGGGTATGGATGTCGAGTCCCTCCTGTCATGAAAGGCTATCTCATTCATAACTATAGCGCAATCCATGACATCTTTTGTTATGGGACCTATCTGGTCGAGGGAGCTTGCGAAAGCTACAAGACCGTATCTTGAAACCCTTCCGTATGTCGGCTTCATACCAACGAGGTTGCAGAAGGATGCGGGCTGTCTCACGCTTCCACCCGTATCAGACCCCAGAGAATATATCCCCTCGCCCGCGGATACG
>CAZTWH010000001.1:0-12529 GCA_964617575.1 uncultured Dehalococcoidia bacterium | reverse complement strand
CGGCGGAGCCTCCGCTCGAGCCTCCCGGCACCCTCTCAAGGTCCCAGGGGTTTCGTGTCGGGAAGAAGGCTGAGTTCTCCGTGGATGAGCCCATGGCGAATTCATCCATGTTAGCCTTACCCACAAGAACGCATCCTTTCTCGAGGAGCCTCTCATAGACGGAGGCGCTATACGGAGGTATGAAATTCTCAAGGATTTTGGAGCCGCATGTTGTCCTTATGCCCTTTGTACATATATTGTCCTTTATGACACAGGGTATCCCTGTTATATATAAGCCCTCCTTTATAAGCCCCTGAGCCCTCTTCGCCTGCTCCCTTGCTATATCGGGTGTTATGGTTATGAAAGCCTTTACCTTACCCTCAACCTCCTCTATCCTTGAGAGGACGGAATCAAGAAGCTCAAGGGTCGAGACCTCCCCCTTCACAAGGAGCTCGTGAGCCTCGTGGATTGTGAGCTCATAAAGCTTCATTCCTCAAAAACGGGCTTTATCCTGAAAAGCCCCCCTTCCCTTGAGGGAGCGTTCATGAGAATTTCCTCCTCCGGGAAAGATGGGGAGGGCTCATCATCCCTCATAACATTTGTTATCGGAAGGACATGGAAAGTCGGCGGGACATCCTCCGTATCCACCTCCTCGAGGACACGGAAATAGTCCAGAATTTTGGATAGCTGGGACCCCAATCTCTCCTTCTCCTCATCCGAGAGATAAAGTCTTGCGAGAAGGGCTATATGTTCAACCTCCTCCTTCCTCATAGACCGAGCTCCCTCGCCACTACCTCCCAGTGATAATCTCCGTCACCAAGAAAGAGCTCCCATATCTTCCCCCTCCTGAAATAGAGGGGCATATCATGGTCCTCCATTATCGCCACTCCCCCGTGAACCCTTATCCCCTCCATCCAGACCCTCTTCAAAACATCGCTCACCCATGCCTTCGCCATTGATACATCCATCCTCGCGGGCATGTCTTTCGCAAGCTTCCATGAAGCCCTCCATGTCAGGTAATCGGAGGCGTCTATAGCTATGACCATATCGGAGCACTTATGGGCTACAGCCTGAAAGCTCCCTATCTGTCTTCCGAACTGAACCCTCTCCTTCGCATACTCGACAGACATCTCAAGAACTTTCCTCGCAGCACCGTTCACATACGCGCAGAGGGCTGTGGTCGTGAAAAGCCTCGATGCCTCCGTTATCCCCCAACCCTCACCTATCTCGCCCAGAACATCCTTCTCGGAAGCGGGAACACCCTCAAGGATGACCTCACAGTATTTCTCTCCAGAGAGCATCTTTAACGGCGTTATCTTCAATCCCTCCCTGGGATTTCCGAGCATAAATAAAGCCGTCCCCTCCTCCGTCCTTGCGGGGCAAAGTATGAGGTCGGATACATGGGCATCCTGGACAAATAGCTTTGTTCCTCTCACGGAAAAATTCTCCCCCACCCTTTCAGCCCTTGTCTCAAGCTTCTCCTCCTCGAGGGAAAGGGAGGGCTCTGTGAAGGCGAATGTTGTTATAAGCTCGCCTGATGATATTTTCGGAAGGATTTCTTTCTTTTGCGTCTCACTGCCGTATTTGAAGACCGATATGCCCCCTGACACAACCGTTGGTATGAATGGGGCTGGGAGGAGAACCCTTCCCATCTCCCCTATCAATATAACGAGGTCGACGAAATCCCCTCCCGTTCCCCCATACTCCTCCGGGAAGGGGAGACCCATCCACCCGAGCTCAGCCATCTTCTTCCAGAGCTCGGGAGAATAGCCCCTCTCATCCTCCTCCATCCTCCTGACGAGCTCCCTCGGGCATTCCTTCTCGAGGAAGCTCCTCGCCACATCCTTAAGCATCTCCTGTTCTTTCGTAAGTGAAAGCTCCATCTAACCCCCCTTTAGTAGAGCCTCGGAAGCCCGAGACCCCTCATCGCTATTATATTCCTCATTATCTCGGGAGTTCCCCTCGTTACTATGTCGTAAGGACCATGCCTGTACATTCCCTCAAGACCACCCCTCCTCAGCTTCTTTATAAGGGGCGCCCATTTTGAATCCTCCTTAAGCCCCCCGTAGAGCCCAGTTATTTTTATACCTATATCCACTATCTCCTGATAGAGGTCGGAGTGAATTATTTTGCTCACAGCCCCCTCATAGTTGGGCGTCTTGCCCTGATCTATGACGAGGGGTATTTTCAAAGTAAGGAGGGAGCCCGCTTCAAGCTTCGTCCATAGCTCCGCAAGCCTCCTCCTTATATATGGGTCCTTGCCCCTGCCCGTCTCCTTCGCATACTCTATTATCGCCTCAAGAAATCTCCGGAGTCCCCTGAAGGTGTATATCCTCTCGTGGTCAAGGGACTCCATAAGGTAGTAAAATCCCTTATTCTTCTCACCCACGAGGTATTTCTTCGGAACCTTCACATCCTCATAAAATACCTCATTCGTCCTGAGCCCTCCCATCGTCCATAGAGGTCTTATCGTTATCCCGGGGAGAGAGAGGTCCACTATGAAATAGGAGAGTCCTCTGTGTCTCGGCGTCGCCTTCGGGTCCGTTCTCGCTACAAGCCAGTGGTACTGAGCGTAATGGCATGCGGTGTTGAACATCTTCTGACCGTTTATTATGAAACAGTCATCCTTCTCCTCAGCCCTTATCTCTATGGATGCGAGGTCCGAGCCCGCATTCGGCTCCGTGTATCCGAGGGCGAATTCTATCTCCCCCCTCGCTATCCTCGGCAGAAATTCCTCCTTTAATTCCTCAGAGCCATGCCTCAGTATAACGGGACCAGCCATGCCTGCGGCTACAAGGTTTCCCTGACCGAGGTAATAATCCATTTCCTCATAGACTATGTACCTATATATATCAGGTAGCTCAAGACCTCCATATTTCTTGGGCCATGTTGGTGTCAGCCACCCCCTCTCCCCCATCTTCCTCAGGACATGCCACATAGCGGGACCAAACCCTTTCCCCGACTCCACCTCCTCCCTCGCCTCCTTAACCTTCGGCTCCTCCTCGAAGAACTTCCTTAACTCATCCCTGAACTTTTTTTCCTCAGGCTTATACTCGAATTCCATAATTCCCCCCTCTCGCTTATAATAATAAGGGAATAATAAAAGGTCAAGGGGGTAGATTTGGCAGGTATTATATCCTTCGGGGCTTATATTCCGGTATACAGGCTTGATAGGAAGCTTCTTTCCGATGTGTGGGGGATAGGGGGGAGAGGGGAGAAGGCTGTAGCCAATTGTGATGAGGATTCTTTAACACTGGGCGTTGAGGCGGGGCTTGATTGCCTGAGGGGTTTAAAAAGGGACGATATAGACGCTCTTTTCTTCGCATCAACAACCCCTCCTTACAGGGAGAAACTCTCCGCGAGCATAATAGCCCCCGCCCTCGATTTAAGGGAGGATATTTTCACGGCGGACTTCACCGATTCCCTGAGAGCCGGTTCCATGGCTTTAAGGGCAGCCTTCGATGCCGTTAGGGCTAAGAGTGCGAGGAAGGTCCTCGTGATAGTGTCCGATACGAGGCTTCCAGCCCCCGCATCCGAGTATGAAGCCCTTTTCGGAGATGGGGCATCCGCTTTCCTCATCGGCGAGGAAGATGTGGCGTGTGAGCTTCTTGAGACGAGCTTTTTATCATCGGAATTTATGGATTACTGGAGGAGGGAGGAGAGGTTTGTTCTCGCCTGGGAGGATAGGTT
Organism: uncultured Dehalococcoidia bacterium; assembly: GCA_964617575.1. GTDB lineage: Bacteria > Chloroflexota > Dehalococcoidia > SZUA-161 > CAYRBX01 > CAZTWH01. Next base: position 8,860 of record CAZTWH010000001.1, on the reverse strand, counting down.
TATGAATATAGAGGGGTATCAGAATCATATGGTAAGGGTTTTGAAACCCATCCTGAAGAGGAACGAAGGTGTATCCAGGGTTGTATATTATGCTCACGATAACAGAACCCATGGCATGCTTGCGAGGTCCCTTGGTATTCCGAGGGAGAAACTTGAGGAGCCCATATTTGATAGTGTCGGAAATACGGGAGCCTCCCTCTCCTTCCTCATGCTCACAAAAGCCCTCGAGACGGCAAAGGCGGGAGACAGGATAATATTCGCAAATTACGGGGATGGCGCCGATGCGTGGGTATTTGAGGTCAGGGAGCCCATAGAAGATGTTAGGAGGAGGATAAAGGGATTTAGCAAACACCTTTCCTCAAAGCTTATGCTCGAAAACTACGGAAAATATATAAAATTCAGGTCCCTCATGGAATTCATGCCGAGTCTCGAATACAGGCTGAGAACATCCCTCCCTCTCCTATGGAGGGATAGAAAAGATGTTCTAAGGCTTTATGCCCAGAGATGCAGGAAGTGTGGGAGACTTCAGTATCCCTCTCAGAAGGTATGCATGTGGTGTCAGGCTATAGGGGAGTTTGATGAGGAGAGGATAGCCGAGAGGGAAGGAACCCTCTTCACATACAGCATAGATGAGAGGGCGCCTGTTATAGACCCTCCGAATGTTCTGGCTGTTGCGGACCTTGATGGAGGGGTGAGGTTTTTCAGCCATATGACGGACAGGGACACAAAGAGGCTTGAGGTGGGGATGCCTGTTGAGCTCACATTCAGGAGGTATCATGAAGCTTTAAGGATCTACAATTACTTCTGGAAAATAAGACCCAGGAGGGGATAAGATGGGCAGTATAAAGGATAGGGTTGCGATAGTAGGAATGGGTTGCACAAAGTTCGGGGAGCTGTGGGATAAGGATATAACTGATCTCATATTTGAGGCGAGCATGGAGGCTATAGAGGATGCCGGTATTGAGATGAAGGATATACAGGCTGCCTGGCTCGGGACATTTTGGGGCAGTCAGCAGGTTGAGGGTGGAGCACCGACGGGCATACTCCTATCTTCCGTGCTTCAGCTTCAATATATCCCCGTTTCGAGGGTTGAGAACGCATGTGCTACGGGTGCCGAGGCTTTGAGGAATGCCGCATATTCCGTTGCGGCTGGCATATACGACCTTGTTCTTGTTGTGGGTGTTGAGAAACTCAAGGATGTTGGCTTTGGTGGTCTTGGTTCCCTTTATCCGGGGAGGTGGCATCCCGTATATGGGACCCAAGGGACGGCTCCCGGAAGATATGCTATGGCTGCTACAAGATACTTCGCAAAATATGGTCTCACGCCGGATGAGGGGAAGAGGCTTCTTGCGATGATATCTGTTAAAAGCCATTATAATGGTGCAAGGAATCCGAGGGCTCATCTCAGGAGGGAGATAACGATAGAGGACGCATTAAATGCCCCCATAATAGCTTGGCCTTTAGGGCTTTTTGATTGCTGTGGTGTTACGGATGGAGCCGCGGCTGCCGTTTTATGCAGGGCTGAGGATGCGAGGAAATTCAGGGATGATTATGTTCTCATAAAGGGTTTCGGGATAGCTGCCGGTCCGGGGTGGGGCAAGGAGAATATAGATTATGACTTCACCTACTGGCCGGAGACGGAACACGCCGCAAGGTGGGCATATATGGAGGCGGGTATAAAGGACCCGAGGAAAGAGCTATCCCTCGCGGAGGTTCATGACTGTTTCTCCATAGCGGAGCTTATAGGTGTTGAGTCCCTCGGAATATGTGAGAAGGGTTCCGCGAAGGAGGATATAGAATCCGGGGCGTGGACTCAGGATGGGGAAATACCGATAAACATAAGCGGAGGGCTCAAATCCTTCGGTCATCCTATAGGGGCGAGCGGGTGCAGGGAGGTGTATGAGATATATAAGCAGATCCAGGGGAAAGCCGAGGAGCCCTCAAGACAGCTCAAGGATGTTAAGATGGGACTTGCCCATAATCAGGGAGGACATCCCGGAAGGTTTGTCTGCGGTATAACGATAGTGGGAGCCCCATAGGTGGGTTTGAGAAGCATAGGTATTGTTCTCACCACATTCGGTATCATGTTCTCCCTTTTCTCTTACTTCATCCTTTCATCCATTCCCCTGACATCCTTAGGACTCTCTGTTTTGACTCTGGGTCTTGTCCTCACATTCACCGGTGGAAAGAAACATGCTTTAACCCCCGAGGCTTCGAGAGTTATGCTGATGTCGGGTGTGGAGGGGATATCAGCCCTTATAGATGAATTATCCCTATCTCTGAAAGCCATATACATCCCTTCATCCATGGGGGGGTTAAAAGCTCTGCTCCCCATAAGGGAGGGGGAGGTTAAGGGGAAAATACCAAGCGGTTTTATAGTGAGATACGGGAAAAATCCGGAGGATGTGGGGATAGCCATATCAACCCCGGGGAGAATTGTAAAGGTTTTGAAGGAGAAACCGAAACCGGATAATCTCACATCCTCCCTTTCCTATATACTCGTGGATATCCTCAATATAGCAAGTTCAGCATCCGTTAAGGCGGGAGATGTATTTGAAATCTATGTAAGGAAACCGAAAATTGAGCCTCAGGGTACAAAATACGAGAGGCTTGTGGGAAGCCCCTTCGCCTCGATATCGGCATCCCTTATAGCCGAGGCTATAGATAGACCCGTAAGGGTTGAGGAGGAGGTGAGGGATAAGGGGGGTATCAGGATAAAGGTCAGGGCTCTTTAGTAAATCAAAGAACCTTTACAGGAAGGAGGAATGAGAGCGGATCAAAAATTCTCATTTTCCTATAAGCTCCTTCAGGAAAGGGAAGACCCCCGCACCCGCGAGGGCGAAGGCTAAGGATTTTATGGTCTTCCCCAGAACCAGGACCAGAAAGAACTTCCAGAGGGGAACTCTCAAAGCGCCCGCGCCGGCATCCGCAAATTTTATAAACCAGTTGGGAACGCAGGATAAAACGAAAAGGGTTAAAAGACCATGCCTCTCCATAAAACCCCTCATCTTCCCGTAAAACTTCAGCTTCCTGACAGCCGGCTCACCGCTGTAGCCGAGCATATAACCGGTAAGCTCCCCTATGGGCTCACCCAGACCCGCACATATGGCTATAAGAGGTATGTTCCAGCCAAGACCACCTGCTATGAAAGAAGCCCATGAACCCGGCATCGGCCAGACGGGGGAGGCGCTCCCTATAACACCCATAAGGAATACCCCGAAATAACCCAAACTCTCAAAATCCTTTATCCTCCCCTTAAGATAAAGAGTAATAAGCAGGAAAATAAATAAAACCCCAACCCCCGAGAGGATGTTGGGTATATATTTTTTCATTTTTCTTTCCCTGCTTTGATCTCCCCGATGCCTTCGTAAACATCAAGTCCTCTGTCTATTATGTAGGTTCTCATCTCCTTGAGCTCAAAATAGTTCTTGATATCCTCCACTACCCTCTCAGGCTCAAAATCTTTGCATGAAAACACATCTATGTTGACAAAGGAATATTCCGGAAAGGTGTGGATGGATATATGACTTTCAGCTATAAGGACGAAACCTGAAAGACCCCACTCCTTCGGATTTTTGCCCATATACCTGAGAACATAAGGGGAAGATATTTTAACCATACCGATTTTCTCCGGATATGTTTCTAATATGTGAAGAATAAACTTCTCGTCCTGAAGTTTCTCGCAATTCGCCACGTACCCGTCTATTATAAGATGCATTTCCCACCTCCTATCCTGTAGTCGTTAGCTTTTTCCAAAGCTTTTCAAAATAGTATCGCAATTCACCACATTCCATAAAATCACCCCCTTCCTAAAATATTATACAACAGAGGAGAAGGGAAGTTTCACTCTCCTGCCCTCTATTTCAACCGTCATCTCCCCTTTTATGGGTGATACTTCTATGACCTTCCCTTCTCCGAGTTCTGTCTTCACCTTCGAGCCGACCTTCGGTATTTTCCCGAGGGAGAGGTAGAAGGGATGGTCGAAGGACAGGCAGCACAGGAGCCTCCCGCAGATCCCCGATATCTTCTCGGGATTTAGGGGGAGGTTCTGCTCCTTCGCCATCTTAAGGGTTATGGATTCGAAATGGGAGAGGAAGGTTGAACAGCATGTCTCCCTCCCACACATCCCTATCCCTCCCACAAGCCTTGCCCCATCCCTAACGCCGAGTTGTTTCATCTCAACCCTCACACCAAAATGTTTTTTGAGCTTCTCCTTAATTTTCTTAACATCAGCCTTAACCCTCGGTATGAAGTAGAGGGTGAGGGTTTTCCTGTCAAGGGAGAAGGATGCCTTCAATATCTTGAGATCCGGTGCAAGTTTCCTCGCCTCCTCAAGGGCTTTATTATTTGCCTCCGATAGCTTTTCCCAAGCCTCTATCTCCTGAGGAGTTGCTCTCCTTATAAATCTTTTAAGGACTTTTTTCACTTCCCCGGAGGGCTTTTCCACAATTTTCCCGAGCCTTATGCCTCCGTATTCGACAACAACCATCTCCCCTATACCGAGTTCCTTCTCCGTCTCGAAATAGAGTATGGGCTCGCCATCAAGCCTGACACCAACTATCATAAAGCCCCCAGAAAAAGGCTTTCAAGATATAGCCTTTCATTTATATTCCCCTCGGATATCCTCCCGAAGTTAAGAAGGGATGAGAGATAGACCCTCATCTCATGGGCGGATATCTTGCGTGCCAGATCCTTAAGCCTATCCTCAAAATCAATGTTAATAATCTTCTCATAAAGCCCGATTTTTGTGAAAATAAGGTCCCTCATAATCATCTTCCAAAGGAATATAACCTCCTCCTTCTCCATCTTAAGAAATTCCTCCGCGAATTTGAGCTTCTCGGTGAGACTGCTCGAGAGAACATCTATAAGCCTTTCGATAATTTCCGCCCTCTCCCTCAAAACCTCCTCATCCTGGAAAGCTTCTATAGCCCACCCTATCCTCCCACCACATATCTTGGAGAGAAAATAAGCCCTCTCAGGTTCAGCACCCCTCCTCGTAAGAACACCCTCTATAACCCCCCTCGCCGGATACGAGAGCTCTATAACCTGACACCTCGAAATAATGGTCGGAAGAAGGGGTCGGGAGGAATTTATAATAATAACAGCCCAGGAGGATGGCTCCTCAAGAGTCTTTAAAAGAGCATTCATAGCCTCCACCCCCATTCCATCTCCTTTTATTATGTAAATTTTATGGGGGCTTTCGAAGGGGGATATTGAGACATCTTTTTCTATTTCTCTTATGTCGCTAATGCCGGGGTTTTCGTAGATTTTGACATCGGGGTGGACCCGTGTGCGTATTTTCCTGCATGTTTCGCACATATCGCATGGTTTTTCCTCGTTTTGGCAGTTTATTGCGCATGCCATATCTATTGAGAGGGTTTCCTTGCCTATCCTCTCGGGACCTTTTATGAGGTAGGCGTGGTGTATTATACCTTTTCCTATCGAGTTTTTGAGGAAGGATACTGCTCTTTCGTGTCCTTCAGTCATCCACATCGCATCTTACAAGATCCTCGTATTCTTCCCTTCTTCTTATGAGCCTTGCCCTGCCGTCCCTGACCATAACTATGGGGGGTCTTCTCATCTGGTTGTAATTGCTCGCCATAGGTATCTGATATGCCCCTGATACGGGGATGAGGATAAGGTCGCCGGGCTTTAGCTTTGGCATTTTTACCTCGCTTATGAGTATATCGCCCGATTCACAGAGCTTTCCCGCTATTCTCACCTCCTCCTCCCCCTCCCCTTTTCTGCTTGCCAAGATAGCCTCATATCTTGAGCCATAGAGGGCGGGTCTTATGTTATCCGACATGCCTCCGTCAACAGACACATATTTTCTCACACCCGGTATCTCCTTTATGGTGCCGACCCTGTACACGGATACGCATGCGTTCCCCACTATAGCTCTTCCCGGCTCTATTATAAGTCTCGGCTTTATATGAGCTTTATGGATCGCATCCACTATTTTCTCCGCGAATTCCGATATGGGCGGGAAGCTCGTATCCATCGTATATCTTACGGGGAATCCCCCTCCTATATTGAGCTCGAATTCCTCATCGAATATCTTTTCCGCCAGGTCAAGGCTCACCTTTATAGCATCAACATAGGGCTCGGGTGAGGGTATCATCGAGCCTATATGGAAATGGATTCCTTTAAGTCCGAATCTTCTTCTCACTTCCCTCGCCGCCTCCTCCGCATGGGCTAACGGAAATCCGAATTTGGTATCGAGGACGCCCGTTGCTATGTATTTATGGGTATGGGGGTCTATGGCTGGCGATATCCTTATAAGGACCTCCTTTTTATGTCCCAGTTTTGATAGAAGCTCTATCTCTTGGAAATTATCAACGACTATATTTACCCCCCCCGCCTCCTTTAGCTCCTCCTCCGTTTTGTTATTGCCGTGAAAATATATGACCTCGTCCTCGAACCCGGCTTTTCTTGCTACATATAGCTCGCCTCCTGATACCACATCCAGCCCCAGCCCCTCCTCCCTTAAAAGCTTTGCGAAAGGTATATTGAGGAAAGCCTTTGAGGCGTAGAGGATGAAAAAATTTTCATATCTTTTCCCGAACTCCTCCTTAAGGACCCTTATATTCTCCCTTATAGTTAACTCATCGAATATATAAAGGGGTGTTCCGAACTCATCGGCGAGCTCGACGACATCGCATCCTCCTATCTCGATATGTCCATTTGTTTTCACTTTTGCCGTTATGGGGAGAAGCTCGGCGAATTTCATCCCATCCAATTATAATGGAAAAGGGAGATTTATTTTAGTAATATCTTTGGATGGGGGTGATAAATTGAAGCCTGAAGAGAGGAGGGAAAGGAACAGGGCTTACAGGTCGAAGATAAAGACATATATAAAGAGGGCTCTTTCAGCTATAGAGAAGGGGGAGGGTGCTGAGGAGGTGGTGAGGGAAGCCATATCCATTCTCGATAAGGCTGCTTCCAAGGGCATAATCCACCCCAACAAGGCTGCGAGGAAGAAATCCCTTCTTATGAAAAGGTTAAATGCAAAGTAACTTGCGTGCCTGGTCCATAGTAGGTGCCACATTTTTCTCCATGCTCGTCCTCTGGGGGGCTTATTATGCCTACTCCGTTTTCTTCAAGCCCATGATGCATGATTTCGGATGGACGAGGGCTGAGACCGCCGGTGCCATAACGATATCGATAATGATAAGGGGAATATCCTCCCTCTGGGTTGGGAGTCTTTCTGACAGATTCGGTGCAGGGAGAGTCATACCCCTCTGCGGACTTCTTATAGGCATATCCTATGTCCTCACCAGCAGGATAAATTCCCTTCTTGAGCTTTATATCTATTACGGGGTTCTCCTCGGCATAGGTTATGGCGGCGCCTATGTTCCTTTCGTCACAGCCATAACGAGATGGTTCTCCCGGAGGAGGGGACTTGCCCTCGGGATATCCGTGGCGGGGATAGGTGTGGGGACATCTCTCTTTCCCCCTCTATCCCAGTTCATAATATCGGGGTGGGGGTGGAGGGAGGCATTTGTGGCGACGGGTATAATAACAGGTTTTATAACGATAATAGCGGGTCTTGTTATAAAGTCCCCCGAGGGGCGAGAGGAGGAGAGGGTTGAGGATGTATCCCTGAAAACAGCCATAAGGACGGGGACATTCTGGATGTTCTTCATGGTCTATATATTCTATACCCTCTGCCTTCAGATGGTTATGATGCACCTTGTGAACTATGCCACGGATGTGGGTATAGACCCGGAATCCGCATCCCTCATATTCGTAGCCCTCGGCATAGCGAGTTTTATGGGGAGGATAGCTATGGGCTGGGTTGCGGACAGGATAGGGGCGAGGGGGGCGCTCCTCATATCCCTCTCGATATTCTCCCTCTCAACCCTTTCCCTGAACTTCATAAATAAGCTTGTCCTGTTTTTCATCTTCGCCTTCCTCTTCGGCTTCTCATACGGAGGGATGATACCCCAGTTCCCATCCCTCTCCGAAAATCTCTTCGGGGGAAGGCATCTCGGCTCCATATTCGGTGCCTTCTCTATAGCTGCCGCAATAGGAGGGGCATCGGGTCCTGTTATAGGCGGATTTATTTTCGATATAACAGGTAGCTACTACTCCGCATTCTTCCTGGCAGGAGGTTTATCCATCTTAGCCCTCATCATAACATCTATTTTAAGAAGACCTGAGTGGAGATGACTATAAATCTTATGCCGAAACAGAGGAGGAGAAGGGAGGAGACAACGAGAAGGACGGTCCTAACCCTCGATCTGCCCAGCCTGCTTGAGAATAAAGAGACTACCGGGAGCCATATGAAGTCCGTCGAGAGATGGGTCGGTATGAAGAAAGCTATGCCTTTTATGCCGAAACTTGACGCCTCCGTTATGAGCCTGAGTCCAACCGTAAGCCACCACATTATGAACAGAGGATTTAAGGCTGAAAGAAGGGTTCCCAAAAGAATGGGATTCCTTGCTATCTCCCTTTCTTTCCCCTTTCTCGGTATGGAGAGGTATATGAGGAAAATTCCGCCCAGTATTCCGGATAAAGCCTTAACCATCTCCCTATTCATAAAAGAAGCTACCCCGAAGTATATGATGAGGATAAGGGGTATTTCCACAATGGAGTGCCCCACCGCCGCCTTAAACCCCGCCCACCTGTCCTCCATACCCTTCCTGAGGAGGGAGGCGAAGAGGGGTCCCGGGAGCATAACCCCGGAAAGGGATATGAGGAAGACCATAACTAAGAAGGCTTCCATTTTCTCTTTATAAGATATAAAAGGGAAAGCGAGGCTATAAATACGCCTATGGATATAAGATGCGCCAGATGAAGGGGACCCAAGACATCGGGCTCGTCTCTGAAGAAGCTTATTATGAATCTTCCCGTTGAA